>JBGSTP010000222.1:0-40505 GCA_041736515.1 Pirellulaceae bacterium | reverse complement strand
TGTCGATAGGTCCGTAGAACAAACTTTGAGTGGGGTCGCTGTTGACAATCGTCTTGTCCAACAATTGATCGACCATTTTTGCTACTAAAACTTTCGGCAACACGTACTTGTCGCGAATACCCTCGCGAAATCGTTCCAATGCTACGTTGGACCAAGTTGTGAAAGCCGACACGCGCTTCAGCCAGTTGTCGTAGTCCTTGACCGTTCTAAAGGGTTGGCTGCCCGCGCCGCTGCCAAGCTGTGCAAAGGTCAGCGGTAGTCCATCAAACTGGTTGAACGGGATGCGTTCGAAACCGAATGTGGATTTCGCCAAGCGAGTCTCCAGTTCGTATTTGAGAACTTCTGCCATTAGACGAGGAGTTTCAGTGGCGTTGGTCAAGTCGACCGCCGCGAGCCGCGCTAGGATTTGGCTATAGAAGTTACGCTCCTTTGCAATAAAATCATCGGAGATAGAAATCTGAAGTTGGTCGTTGTAACGACTGTCGCCAAAATTCGTGGCTTCCAGCGGAAACAGTATCAAATACTGTTCGTGATAGTCATCGAAGAGTTCTTGTAGGCTGGTATCGGGGTCTGGCGTGGCTGGCTGGGCAGGGCAGATCTTGGGCACCGCTGCTTCTAGTAAAAGCCACGAGACGAGAGTAGCCAACAGTCCTATAATCGCACGGTTCATAGTCACCTCTAAAGATCAGGTTGAAAGGCCTTAACGTCACTTTGCCGATGCTTGCGCCACGGTTGTCAGGCTCGAGTAGCAAGAGTTAGCCCGCTGTAATTGTTATTGTCTAAATTAGCCGAGTCCATGCCGTATGTTACCAAACGAATCTGTTGTTGAACGAAATCTGCGACTTTTCAATTGCGAGTCTCCAGTCGCATTCGTTACCGGCAGTGCTGCGCCGCGTGTTGGGCGACGTGTTGCCGAGACGCTGCTTTGCCAAGGATTTCGCATTCTGTTTCACAGTCATCGTGAAAGTGCCGAAGCTGTAGCTGCGGTCGAAGCGGCTGCGCAGACTTACGGCAAAAGTGGCGAGTCTGTGGGGCTAGTTACTGGCCCCGTCGAAGAAGAAAGCACTGTTGCAGCCTGGGTCCAGCGGGGGCTCGAGCGATTTGGCCGCATAGATTTGCTCGTCAACTCGGCAGCGATCTGGGAGCCCATGCCGCTGGAGAAAACCCGTGCAACCGATTTCGAAAGAGCCTTTCAAGTCAATCTGCTCGGTACTACGCTATGCTGTCAGCACTTTGGGCTCGCCATGGTAGAGCAGGCGAGCGGTGGCGCGATTGTAAACGTCGGTGATTGGGCTGTGGCTCGCCCGTATCGCGGCTTTGCCGCATATTTTGTTGGCAAAGCGGGTGTGCAGACATTGACTCAAACGATGGCGGTGGAGCTAGCATTGCGCAATCCCCGTGTGCGGGTCAACGCGTTGTTCCCGGGGCCCATTCTCTTGGCTGATAGTGTCAATCAAGAACGTCGCCAAAGAATCATGCAGGATTGCCTTCTAAGACGAGCTGGCACGGCGGATGATTTGGCGCAAGCAGTCGTGTTTCTCGCAACCAGTCCATTTGTTACTGGCGTCAGTATCCCGATCGACGGCGGTAGGTCCATCTGGGCCAGTGACAGCAGCGATTGCATTGCCCACCCCTCTGTCGAGGATTGATAGGTGGTTGCGGCTTCGGTGTAGTTCAAAGCTTCAGCGAATCCGTACCGTTCGTCCGGCTGCCGCCGTTTATTTGTGGGATTCTGCGCTCTTATCGCTTTGTTTCGCGGATTCTCCGACATTGCCACGCGCACTCGCGGTAGGATACGCCTGTAGAAAGTTCAATCATCGATACCTTGTCACCACGAAACGGAGATCTTTTGTATCCAGAAACAAACCAATCAGTTGCCAAAACTTATTCTATTCGCCAGATTCACCGCGACGGCAGCATCCTCTGCGAGGTTGATGTCGAGGCGATTAGTAGCGATGCTGCAGCGAAACAATTGAGCGATGTTCGCGACGATACGGAGCGCATTGCAATCTGCCTGAACGGTCAAGCCATGAATGAGATGGACGTTGAACATTGGCGCAAACGGATTCGCCGTCGGTAAGACGAAACACCTAATTCGCTGTAATTTGTTGCGTGCTCTGCAAATAAGCCAGCAGATCGCGAATTTGTTCCGGTGTTAACTGAGCCAACAGTCCTTCGGGCATGGTCGATGCAGTCGATTGTCTAATTTCCTGCACCTCTTCCATGGCGAACTGCACGGATTTCTCCTGGGTGGCCAAGGTAATGACTTCGTCCGACCGAGAGGTTAGCAGTCCCGTCAGCACGCGTCCGTCCTCGAGCAGAACGATGGTCGCGCAGAACTCCTTTGTGACTACTGCGCTCGGATCGACGATGTTTTCCAGCAGAAAATCGATGTTACTGCGTTGGGAACCGGTCAAATCCGGGCCGAGTTTTCCGCCTGAGCCAAATAGTGTGTGGCAACTACTGCAGGTCTTGTTAAACAAATGACGCCCGGCGGCTGGGTTGGCTGAGCTGAGGTTGGTGGGCGACATGATGGCTTTGAGCTGAGCAATTTGTTTTACTCGCTCTTGGCTCGTCTCTCGCACTTGTCCCCAATGTTTGGTGAGAAGTTCATCCAGCCCTGGGTCGGCATGGCTGGCAATCTGTCGAGCTTGATAGGGCGTAATTTCACTTCGGTCAATTTGTCCCGCTTCAACAGATTGAAGCAACGCCCTCGCCCAACCAGCGCGCGTCGTCAGAATGGAGACGACCTGTGGTCGATCCAGTGGTGCAAATGAGCGAAACGACTTGATCAGCTCTTGGGCAACAGTCAAGTCGCTCTCAGCGGCTAAACCATTGGCTGCAACAATATTCAGATAACGTTGCTTCAAGAGCTTCAGGCAAATTTCTCTCAGTCCTTCGGCATGCGAGTCCACCAGTGATTCCAGGGCGGCCGTGCGTTCTTCCATTCCCGCGGTCGTGTCCATCGTCAAGCGTTTGAGCTCTTCGATGGCGACGCCATCACCGAAAAGTACATTCAGTTTGTACAAGGCGGAGCGCATGTCTTGATCTGCTGTTTTTTCAACGAGCGCCTGCAATCGACTCCAATCCTTGGGCATCTGAGCTTTTCGGCGTCCAGCCAGCCCTAGTGACATTCCAGTCAGCACATCTCGTTGAAAACTACTGTCTTCGGACTCAACTGCAGCCACTATGAGTCGATTGATCGCGTCTGGAGCCTGCTCGATGCGCTCGACGATGCGGCGCGCCATCAAGCGTCGCGTTGTAGCCCACTTCGACGTGGTTGCAAGCTCGACAAGCTGCTCCAGGTTGGCATGGCCCAGCGGCATCAGTCCGTACCAGACTAACAACGGCAGATTGTGATCGTGGGCATCTTCGGCGTGCTGCATCAGCGCGTCAGCCAGTTGGCTACGCTGTGTAACTGGTAGTCGCTGTAGCGTGCTGGCTAGTATCAGTCGCACGCTGGCTTCTTTCTCAATTTTCGCCAGCGTCACCAATCGCGCTAGGATATCCGGCTTGGGCGCGTTGTGCTGTTGGGATTGCGGACGCTGCCCTACGGCCGTATCGAGCGGCCAGTGGTCGCTGAGAAATCGAACTGCCCAACCACGGAGTGTTGGCTCGTCGTGCTCGAGCAGCGACATGAGTTGGTTCTCATCAACGGCTTCAATCGCTCGCAACGCGAATAAGGCTCTCAATTGATATTGAGGTTGGCTACTCTGAGTCAACAACTGAAACAAGGCTTCAATGGTTTGCGTGAAATTCTTATCTTGAATAAGATGTTGCGTTCGCAACAATTCGCGCGCGCGGCGGGCGTCCCACTCGCTGCCGTTCTGCTGTAAAAGAGACAACGCCACAGGATCGGCTGCGACCTTTGCGTCCTGAAAAACAGTGCTGTTGGAACTAGCACCGTAAATGATCTTGAAAATCCGCCCACTCGTCCTGTGAACACCGTTCGCCTCGTGGCACTCACCGGTGTCGGACCAGTCGATGAGCAGAGCATTTCCGTCTGGTGTGGGCAGTATTTCCATTCCGCGAAACCATTTATCAGCGGACAGTAGCAAGTCCGATTCGTGTCGGCCGACATAGCCGGAGCCAGCCTTTTCCAACCGCTCGGTGTTTATCCTGCGGCCGTGCATGTTGACGGTGAGCAGGCGTTCGCGGTATTCCTGAGGCCAATTGGTATGTTGATAGATCATAGCACCGATATGAGCGTGGCCACCACCAAAATCGTTGGCCGCTCCATCCCGCGAGGCAGTCCAGCTCTTACCGGTGTCGAAATGCCAATGGTCGGCGTGTGTATCGATGAGTTCATAACTGTGAGGGTTGGCATCCAACGTATGTGCTCGAACGAAATGAGCACCGGGAATGGCATGCCAGAGATGACCATTGACTGTGTTGATGTAAAAGAGCTCGCCGACGGAATTCCAATCGTGGCCCCAGGGATTGGTAGTTCCTTGCGTTAGCGCCTCGACCACTTGCCGTTGAGGGTGATAACGCCAAATTCCCCCACGAATTGGAATTCGCGATTCGCTCGATTGTCCTGGTAGGCCCATCTCCCCGGCGCAGGAGGCGCCACAGCGGCCATATAACCAACTGTCTGGTCCCCAGCTCAAGCCATTCGCAAAATTGTGGTAGTTTTCCCGGGCAACTGTGAATCCATCCAACTTCACTTGTGGCGGTCCGTCGGGAATCAAATCCGAGTCGGCGTCGGGTACGAAGAGTAACTGAGGAGGACACATCAGCCATACTCCGCCCTGGCCCACGACAATCCCTGTCAACATTTGTACGTTATCGGTGAACACAGTTCTTTTGTCAGCAGTTCCATCGCCATCGAGATCTTCGAGTACCACCACTCGATCTCGCAGATTCAAGTCGAATCGCTGCGCGCGCTCTGCGTAGGTATAGTTTTCAGCGACCCACACTCGTCCTCGCGCGTCGATCGTGGCCGCAATCGGATTCTGCACATCAGGCTCGGCACTAAACAGTTTTGCGGTAAAGCCTGCGGGAAGATGGAGGCTTTCGAGTGCCGCGAGGGGACTCAGCAGGACATCCTCAGCCGTTTCACTGTTGTAAAGTTCCGGAAATGCAGACTGCTGATTTTGCGCGATGTTGTTTTGGGGGAAGAGCGCTTGGGCAAAAAACGCCTGCAACAAGCATGTCTGGCAAAACGCAATTTGAAGGGATAGGCTACGAAGAGGCGGGCGCTTCATGTTGAGCTCCAAGTGGGAGGGTCGCTTTTCAATTTCGGGTTGTATCCACAGTAAGGCGTGGAAACAACGACTTCGCAGGGGTTCGCAAATAGTCGATCAAACCATTTGCCGCTGTTCGATCAATTTGTCGAGCTCAACGCGAAGCCGACCGAGGATCTCATCGTAGGTGAACGCTCCCAAAGACACCTCGCCCTTCTTAAGGTTTACGCGCGTCGGACCGCACCATAGCCCCAGATCGGCAGCGTCGGTTTCGCCAGGTCCATTTACACGACAGCCCATAACTGCGATGGTTATCGAATGGTCTTTGGCGTACTGCGTCATGGCTTTAACGTCCTGAGCCAGTTCGACGAACGCTTCGTTTTCAACGCGCGAACAACTGGGGCAGGAAATGATATTCAGGGCGTTGGGATCCAGCGCCACAACGCTGCGCAACCGACCGGCATAGATATCGTCGATAATTTCTCGTCCAGCTGCAATCTCTTCTGGTTTGCGAGGATTCGGCACAGTCAATGAAACGCGAATTGTGTCGCCTATTCCACGTCCGATTAGCTGTTCGAAGGCAATCCTGGTCTTGATAATGCCGTCGGGCGGCAACCCGGCTTCGGTGACACCAAGGTGCAATGGGACATCCGGCCGGCGTGCGGCAAAATTCTGATTGATTTTGACCACAGTGGCAGGATCGCTATCCTTCATCGAGACGGCGAAGCGACTAAACCCCAAGCTCTCTAGATGTTCGCAGTGTTCTAAACCACTTTCCAGGATGGGACCAATTTCATCATCCGGAGCAAACTTGCTCTTCTTATCGGGATCGACACTTCCACAATTCACGCCGACTCGCAGCGCGCAATCATGTTCGACGGCCACGCTTGCGATGTAAGCCACCTTGTCCTGCCAGGATCGCGTTTTCTCATGATGGTACAAGTGCCCCGGGTTGTAGCGGATTTTGTCGACAAACGGAGCGACCTTTTCTGCAAGTCGGTAGTTCTCCTGCAGGTCTACCGAGAGGTTGGCCTGTGTCTGTCTGCGAATCTCCTGCAGCGCGGCCGCGTCTTTGTCGCTGTCGACAGCGATACGAACTACATCGGCCCCAGCTGCATGCAATGCGTTGACTTGCGCGACAGTCGCATCGATATCCTGCGTGTGCGTTGCCGTCATGCTCTGAATCGCGATGGGATGGGCGGAGCCAATCTGGATGGAACCAATGCGGACGGATCTAGTGGGGTTGCGTTGAATAGTCATAGAAGCACATAAAAAAATTAGGATGCTGGGCGAACCGCGGGGTTTTGGAATCGTCCACGCCGCTTTAGCAGCAGTCCAACCCGTGGACGAGCAAGAGTACTCTAGCTGGATAGGACCAGTATAGCTGGATTCCATTTCAAGGCGATTAAGGAGTCGACGTAGCCAAGCTAGGTATCCTGCCTGGGTTCTTCCTTTCTCATCATCCTTCTCTGGCCGCATGTTTCTTTACCACTGACCATGAACACTTGCCAAGCCCAACAACTTATTGTCCGCGAGGGCCTGAGCGGCGATGAATTACGGGGACCCAAATGAAATATGGGGACCCAGGCTACTCTACTGGCGTTGCTACAGCTTGAAATCCGCCTTGCTTTCAGTCGTCGAGTTGGTTTAGGCTCTGACAACGATCCGGCCGCCATACTACCAATTTTCGCAGAAAGTGTTGCTCTCGCAGTACGGGGCAGAGAAACCATGGACCTCGACCGAACCTTCGTGCTGCTGTGGCTTACCCTCCTGGGGCAGAGCTGCATTCTAGTTGCCTCCCCATCCCTTTGTGCGCAATCGCCGGAGCCGGAGCTGGCACGCGAGTCGAAATTTCAACCGCTGACCGTGCCAACTAAATTGGCTGCGTTTCCCGACTCGCCCAATTCCGTTGGTGAAACCAGTAACATTGCGACCCCGCAGCTCATTGCTTGGCTTACAGCTATGGTTCAAGATAATTTACCACCGACCTACGAAGATGATCGCAAGTGGGGCCAACAAAAGGAGGTTTGGGACGGGGTAAAGGTTTGGAGGGAGGATGGCCGTTTGGAAACCAAGCGGAAAACGAAACTGGTCAATGCGGGCACGTGGACGCGTTACACCATTGCGATCGTTGAGCCCGAGAAAAATCTACATGTAGAATTCCATCGGTTGGAAACGCTTTCCAACGGCAGCATCGCGTTTGCTGTAAGTGTAGAATGTCCGTTGGAAGTTTTTGGTCGACTCAGCCAATGGGCTCGCGACGTACAGGTCATCAGTCTAAGTGCCAATGCGGACGCGGCGTGTCGCCTAACGATCGAGGGCACCGTTGAATTCCAGATGAATCTACTCAAGCTGCCACCCGATATTGCGATCAAGCCGCATGTGGATAATGCCCATATAGATTTGACTCAATACCGAGTTCGCAGGATTAGTCAGGTCGGGGGCGATTTTGCCAAAGTTTTGGGGAATAGCCTGCGAGGTGTGGTGGATGAAAAGTTGGACGACATGAATGCCAAGTTGGTCGATAAGATCAACGCTCAGCTCGCCAAGAACAGCAAACGCTTGTCCTTCTCTACTCAGGATTGGTTGCGTTCCAAACTACCATTGCCAGCTGTCAAATAGCCTGATGATTCGGCGTTGGGTATGTTTGCTGTATTGTCGCGCTGGGGCGTTAACGAGAGATCGCATAAACATCAGGCACTAGTTCAACGGTTTCGACGGTTCCAAACAGGTTGACGTGGCTCACATCGTGGATGATCAAATTCAGCATTTGCCCAACCTGGCGTTCGTTACCATCCCAGATCACGATGCGATCGCACTGAGTTCTGCCGAGCATTTGCCGCAGTGGGCCATCTTCCTTACGCTTGATCGATAGCTTGCTTGGTCCTTCCACCAGGACTTCCACGCGTTTGCCGAGAAATCTCAGGTTGTCTTCCTGGCAGATTTGATTTTGTAAGTCCAGCAGCTCGACGTTGCGTCTGGTCTTCACCTCCTCGGGGACATCATCGGCATACAGTTCGGCGCCTTTGGTTCCGGGGCGAACGGAATATTGGAAGATAAAGCTGTTTTTGAAACGGGAGCGTCGGACTAGCTCCATGGTCTGTTGGAAGTCGTCCTCTGTTTCCCCGCAAAAGCCCACGATAAAGTCACTGGAAACGGCCGCGCTGGGGAGGATTTCGTGGATGCGGTCCATCATCTCGTAATAATCGCCAACCGTGTAGCCGCGTTTCATTCGCTTGAGGACTTCGTCCGAACCGCTCTGGGCAGGGACGTGGAGGTAGGTCGAGCACTTGGGCAGGTCGCGGACCGTCTCCAGCAGTTTTCGTGTCATGTCTTTTGGATAGTTGGTCACGAACTTGATGCGCTCAATACCCTCGATGTCGTGGATCATTTCCAGCAGATCGGACAATCGTGTCTCTTGAAGCCCATCGATGTATCGATAGCTGTTGACAGTTTGGCCGAGGAGCGTGATTTCTTTACAGCCCTGCTTGGCCAGCTCGATTGCTTCCGCCACGATAATGTCCGGTGCGCGTCCTTGTTCAGGACCGCGAGTCATCGGCACGATGCAGTAGGTGCAAAACTTATCGCAACCGATCTGAATGCGCAGGAAGGCCTGGAACGGTGTGGGGCGCATCGTGGGATCGCGAAGTGGATCGAATGTTTCATGGCTGCGTCGGATTTCTTCCTGGGACCCATCGCGGCGCCCCAAGCTAACCGCCATCTGAGGGCCGGAGCCGGCTTCAATTTGTTCGAGCAGCTCGGGAATACGATGCAGTTGACCTGGACCGACGACCAAATCCACGAACGGAGCTCGATTGAAAACAATCTGTTGGTCCTTTTGGGCCATGCAGCCCATGACTCCAATCGTTTTCTGCGGATGTTCGAGTTTGAGCAGCTTCAGGCGGGCGATCGAATTGTAGACCTTTTCCTCGGCGTGTTCGCGCACGCTGCAAGTGTTAAACAGGATGGTATCGGCCGCTTCCACTGAATCAGTCAGGTCGTATCCCTTGCGACGCAAGCTAGCAACCACCATTTCGCTATCGAGCACATTCATTTGGCAGCCGACAGTCTCGATATACAGCTTCTTAGTTTTGTTGCTTTCGGGCGTCGTTCGGTCGGGGGTCATACAGTGATTACTTTACGTCAGGCAGGGCGGTCATGTGCGTGGGACAGGCTATTCTAAACGTCGCGGGGGGCATAACAAAGGGAGTAGCACAGTGGCATCACAGACTGTCGGAGTCCGGAAATTCCAGCGTAGTCGCGCGGGCTTCTTCAGCGGCTTTCGCGGCTGCAGTTTCGCGAGCCAACTTGGCAGCTCGAGCCTTTTTACGCGACCATTCGATTTGCTTTTCCGAATATTCTCGGAGCAAGGTGACCAGTTGGGCCTGCCGCCCTCGCATCATTTTTGCGAGAAACACCATGGCCAAGAGGTTCGCGAGCAAAAACACGGCCAAGTTCGGGCTCAAGGTAAATTACCTGGAAAGGGTTTAGTGAAGAATGGTTCAGGGCGGAGCGGAACCAGCCTCGAATTTGGCGTTTTCCCTGGAGATTTAGCAACCTGGGGCGCCAAATTGGGCTAGATTTGAGCTGGCGCTCGAGCAAAGTGTAGCGAGTTGACCGCTTGGCGCTGATAGCAGAATTCGCCACAATGAGCGCATGTACACTGTTCTAGTCGAAATGGATTGCTCATTTTTGTTAGATAGGGGCCCAACCGCATTTGGCGAGGTAACCCTGCGTCGATACAATGGCCGCATTGGGCGACGGTGCTAGCGGCAAGATTCGGCCAGGCATCCACCCGTGGGGTGGGTACGGCTAGGTTTGCGGTGATGCCCTGGTCACAACCTATTGAAACGCACAACATGGAGTCCATATAAGTGCAAGTAAACGTTTCCGCTCGCCATGGAACACTAAGCGGCCATGATCAGGAAGTCATTCGCGAGAAATCCGAAAAAGTAAGACGCTTGTTTGACCGAGTGAATGCTGTGGAGGTCACGGTTGACTTTCAACATCAAGAGGAACCCCATGTCGAAATCAACGTTTCGGCCGAACATTCCAACGATTTTGTGGCTTCAGCAAAAGCCAGTACGGTGATTGCTGCACTCGATTCAGCGATCCAAAAAGTGGAACAGCAACTGCGCAAGCACAAAGAAAAACTAACCGGTCACAAGTCGACCGCAGCTAAACACATAACGCCGGATCCGGTCGACGAAGTTGTCGACGAAGAGGAATAGATAGCAACTCCCAGGGTTCTTGTTTGAATCCTGCTAATCAGCCTCTGCCCACAGTGGAGCTATCGAGCGAGCACTATGGCTCGACGCGTAGCACAAGCAGCGGGCGCGGACAGTCGCCAAGCGAGATTTCTCGCGGGACTTTGGCGCTGCAAAACGGTGACACCCAGAAAGGTTCGAAGATGAAATTTTCAGATTTTATTAGTACCAAGTCGATTTGTTCCGAGCTTGCTTCCTCGGACAAGGAATCGGTAATTGCTGAATTGGTCGATTCGTTGATGAGCGCTGGCAATATCAAGCAAGCCGATCGCGACGACATTATCAAAGCCATTATGAAACGCGAGGAGCTTGGCAGCACTGGCATCGGCCGTGGTGTTGCAGTTCCCCACACAAAACACCCCAGCGTCGACAAACTCGTGGGCACCGTCGGTGTCAGCAGCGATGGCGTCGACTTCGATAGCTTGGACGGAGAAAAGGTTCAGCTATTCTTTTTGCTCGTGTCGCCACCGGATCGCCCGGGAGATCACTTGCGCGCGTTGGAAAACATCTCAAGGCAGCTTCGAGATGAAACCTTCTGTCGCTTCCTCAAGCAAAGCAAGAATGCCGAAGACATTATGCAGTTGCTGGAAGAGGCTGACAACAATCACTTTGTTTGAGTAAACGTCCAGCGACAAAATAGAATGCTGGCATGCTTTCTTGTTAAAAAACGAATCGCATTGCGTGTCGCCTGGTTGCGATGGCATTACGAATGTAAGCTGCCGGCGCTGGCATGTCGCTCCCCTCGCGTCCAACTTGCACTGCGCTTAGGACATTCAGTCACCCAGTATTGAAACCGCTATGTCGACAACGATTGTAAAGGTTGTGACAGTCACCAATCCCTCGGGGATCCACATGCGACCAGCCGATAAGCTGTCGCGTTCGGCAGGCCGTTTCCAATGCCAAATCGAAATTGAGAAAGACGGTCAAGTAATTGACTGTAAGAGCATAATGAGCATCCTGACTTTGGGTGCTCGTCAGGGAACTCAGCTCAGTTTGCGAGCTCATGGTGTCGATGCGCAGGAAGCTTTGGACGTTCTATCCGAATTATTTGAACAAGGATTCGACGAATCCGATTCGGAGGTGGCATCCGAGCAGACCAGTTGATTGGCTGTTGACCTGTGTCCGTCCCTGTTAGGCTCGTGCTCCGCATCGCTTGTGGCCCGCACTGCCCAGGGCAGGGTCTTCCCAGCCGCATCGCTGTTCTCGGTTCGCCGCGTTTGAACTAAACCAAAAACATAATGAAATGCGACCACGTTACTGCGAGCCCGATGATCATGCCTTCCGCCTGCGCTCCAGTGACGCGACAAGATATCCATGCTCGAACTGCAAGGTATTGCGGTCTCGCCAGGAGTTGCCATCGGAAAGGTTTTGATCCTCGACCGCGAAGGTTATAGGATTACTCGCTCTCAGATAAATTCCGCGGACCGTCAAAATGAAATTGAACGCTTGCGAACGGCAATTGCCGAGGCGTCGACGCGTCTAGATCAACATCGTCGCGACTCGACCGAGAAGATTAGCGAGAAGGTTGGCGCCATCTTTTCTGCTCACCAGCAGTTGCTGCTCGATGTAACTCTGCATCGCGAGTGGACGCGGCTCATTGACGAAGAGTGCTACAGCGCTGAATTTGCTGTCTCCACGGTGCTGTCTCGCTACGCACACGCGTTCCGCAACATGGGTTCGGACGTGATGTCCGAGCGGGCCAGCGATATTCGCGATGTCGAGCGGACGTTGTTGGAGTCGCTAGGAGGCTCGCCGACTCAAGTCTCCGGTGGCGCTGGCAAATCGATATTGCTCAGTCATGATTTGACACCGAGTGAAACGGCCAGTCTGGACCGCAAGAAAATCATCGGCTTTTGCACCGAAGTGGGTGGCCCCGGCGGTCACACCGCGATTGTGGCTCGCGGCATGGAGATTCCTGCGGTTGTGGGGTTAGGTAGTTTTCTGCATCGTATTGAGAGCTCGGCGGAAGTCATCATCGACGGCTTTCGTGGCCGAGTCATCCTGCAGCCCGACTCTGCAACTCTACAGTTGTATCGCGAGCGGATGGAAGTGCGAGCCGACTCCGCGCAGAAGCTGACCGAGATACGCGACCTGCCAGCCGTGACCAAAGATGGTGCACGAGTTTCGTTGATGGCCAACATCGAGTTTCCGTATGAAGTCGCCGCTTCGCTGGCGCGCGGAGCGGAGGGTGTTGGGCTGTATCGTACCGAGTTTCTCTATTTGGGCGCAGAGGAAGAGCCCAGCGAAGACCAGCAGTACGACGCCTATCGAGAAGTTGTGAGCAAAATGCGTGGTTTGCCCGTCATTATGCGGACTCTCGATTTGGGAGCGGACAAAGTTGGCAAGTTCACTTTGTTGGAGCCGGAAAATAACCCATTTTTAGGACTGCGGAGTATTCGTCTTTCGCTGCGTCAGCCCAAGTTGTTTCGCACACAGCTGCGCGCCATGGTGCGGGCGTCGCAGGATGGACAGATGAAGATCATGTTTCCCATGATCACCACCCTGCACGAGCTGCGGACTGCGCGGATGGTGCTACGCCAAGTAATCGACGATCTGGCGGAAGATGGCGTTGCGCCCACAACCAAGCTCGAAGTCGGCATGATGGTTGAGGTGCCCGCCGCGGTGCTGATGCTCGAACATTTCATCCAGGAAGTGGACTTTATAAGCATAGGGACCAACGATTTGATCCAGTACACGATGGCCGTCGATCGCGGCAACGAGTACGTAGCGGATCTCTATGCGGGACACGATCCAGCCGTGTTGAGATTAATTCGCACGGCCGTGGCTGTTGCGCGAGCCGCCAATACAGAGGTCAGCGTGTGCGGCGAAATGAGCTCCAACCCTGTCACGGCACTGCTGTTGGTAGGTCTGGGAGTACGCGTGCTGTCTGCCCCTCCTGCTTCGATTCCGCAAATGAAACAAGCGCTGCGGGATGTGACTCTCGTGGACTGTCAACAAATTGCCGAGCGAGTCTTCGAGTTTGATACGGCCCGCGAAGTGGATGCGTACCTGAAAACGCGATTCGCTGAACTTCTTCCAGAGATGGCACTAGGAGTCTGAGCGATTATGCAACACCATCAACAAGACGCTGTCAGCCTGGAGGTTGATCCGATAACTGCTGAGGAATCCTCGCCAGAATCCGGCTCGACGCAAACCGACGAGGCCCGGACACGACTGAGGGTGCGCTTTACGAAGTGCGACGACCTGCGTTGGATTAGCCATCGCGACTTGCAACGGTTGTGGGAGCGTTTGTTGCGACGGGCTGGTTTGCAACTAGCCTTCAGTCAAGGTTTTCACCCAAAACCGAGGATTAGTTTTCCGTCGGCTTTGGCGTTGGGAATTGAAGCGCTCGACGAAGTGATCGAGATGGAAGTCGTTGGCGCCGTTGAATTGCCGGCCTTTGAGCAATTGATCCGCCAGGAAATGCCCTCCGGCATGGAACTGTTGAAGCTGGAGTCGTTAAAGACCTCGCTGGGGAAAGCCAAAGTTTTGGGAGCCACCTACCGCATCCCACACTGTCTTGCTAACCCAGCGCCGCTACAGCAGCGCATCGACGAAGTCAAAAGCTTAGAGACGCTCGAGGTTTTGCGCGAGGACAAAAGGATCGTCTGCAGTCCTCGCGATCCGTATTTTGATTTGAAGATCGAAAGCGAATATTTCGTATTCTCGATCCCTAATGTGGCTCAGGGCTCAGTACGTCCCAGCGAGATGCTCGCGCACGTCGGGTTGGGCCATTTGCTTGAAGACGGCCAGACACTGCAAAGGACTGCCGTTCACATCTTGGAACCAGCACTGGTTCACCCACCCAATTAACGCACCAACATATTTACTTTTCGATACCCGCTACCATCGCAAGCGGCACACACAGGAATAATGCAATGAAGAAAGAAATGCTGATCAATGTTTCGCAGCCGGAAGAATGCCGGATTGCGATTCTCGAAGACGGCGTGCTAGAGGAACTCTATACTGAGAGAGCTAGCCAGAATAATTACGCAGGGAACATCTACAAAGGAAAAATTGTCAACTTGGAACCGAGCATCCAAGCCGCATTCGTTGACTTTGGCGTAGGTCGCAACGGGTTTTTGCATATCAGCGATGTTGAGCCACAGTATTTTCGGCAAGCAGGGTACGACCCCGAAGAGATCATGGAAGGCAATATTCCCGGCGCCGACATCGACGATGGTAAAGACGAGTTTGACGACGCCGACGAGGATGCTGGTGCAGATGGCCCAAAACGCAACGATCGTGGCCGGAAACGCAATACTCGTCATCATCACAGCTCCCGGCCGCGGTTCAAGCCGCCGATTCAGGAGATTTTTCGTCGCGGCGATGAGGTACTCGTTCAAGTTATCAAAGAAGGAATTGGGACCAAGGGACCAACGCTTTCGACTTACATTAGTATTCCTGGGCGCTACCTCGTGCTAATGCCAGCTCTGGGGCGGGTTGGCGTCAGCCGCAAAATTGAGGATGAGAAGCGCAGACGCACTCTACGCAACATGCTGCTCGAATTGAATCCGCCCAAAGGCTTGGGTTTTATCGTGCGAACAGCCGGCCAGGAACGCACTCAACGGGAGCTGTCTCGCGATATGGCGTATCTGGTTAGGCTCTGGAAAGTGCTGGTAAAGCGTGTGAAGAACACGCCCTGCCCTACGGATATCTACGAAGAGAGCGATATGATCATTCGCACCATTCGTGATATTTTCAGCGATGATATCGACACCATCATTGTTGACGAAAAAGGTGCATACGAACGAGCCAAAGAGTTTTTGCAATTGACGATGCCACGCTACGTCAGCCGCCTGAAATTGTACGACAGCAAGGAGCCCCTATATCACAAGTATGGGCTGGAGAAGGAAATTGCAAAAATTCAACGGCGAACTGTGCCGCTCAAGGGCGGTGGCTCAATTGTCATCGATCCGACCGAAGCCCTAGTGGCAATCGACGTTAATAGCGGCTCCTTCCGTACGGATTCGTCCGCCGAAGAAACAGCTTTTCAACTCAATATGTCCGCTTCCAAGGAGATCGCCCGGCAACTGCGTCTGCGCGATCTAGGGGGCGTGATTGTGAACGACTTTATTGACATGCGAAGCGAATCCCACCGCCGAAAAGTCGAGCGGTCGTTGCATGACGCGCTGCGGCGAGATCGCGCGCGCACGAAGGTACTTCGCACCAGCCCCTTTGGGTTGATCGAAATGACTCGCCAGCGAATTCGCCCCAGTTTGAAACGCAGTGTGTACGAGGACTGCCCATGCTGTCAGGGGCGCGCAGTTGTAAAAACAAGCGAAAGTATGGCGATCGAAGTCGTACGAGTATTAATGATGGCTTGCCAACAACCGCGCGCGTCGCGAGTTACCATCCGCGTCAACGACAAAGTGTCGGCCTATCTGAACAATAAGAAGCGCCGCGACGTAATGCAGATCGAGGAAGCTAGCAATGTTTCGGTGCAGATCTTGGGCAGCGAAGCTTTGTTCCCAGAGCACTTCGAATGCGATTGCCGAGACAACGAAGGAAATTTGATAGCGTTGCCATTCCTGGAAGACATGTCCTAAGCTGAATCGCTGGTTGCGATGTAGTTGCGTTACGAGTCGTGGCGGAGCTACGTGGGGCGGCTGCGCACAGATTTAGAGAACCACTGCATGCGAAAAATACTGGTTACTGGAACAGCCGGCTTTATCGGCTTTCACCTCGCACAAGCGCTGCTTGAACGAGGTGAATCGGTCGTTGGAGTTGATAATTTAAACAGCTACTACAGCGTGCAGCTCAAACGAGATCGCTTAAGTCAGCTGGTCGGCAATAGGCGTTTCACGCAACTCGAAATAGATCTGGCTGATAGAGACGCAACAGCGAAGTTGTTTCGCGACCACGACTTTGATCGCGTGGTTCATTTGGCTGCTCAAGCGGGCGTGCGCTATTCGCTGACGAATCCGCATGCATATATCGACAGCAATCTTGTTGCCTTTACGAACATTCTCGAGGGCTGCCGGCATGCTGCTGTGGGCCATTTGATGTATGCCAGCAGCAGCAGCGTTTACGGCTCCAACAAACAGCAGCCGTTTTCGACTAGCCACAGCGTAGATCATCCCGTTAGCTTGTACGCTGCCACCAAGAAAGCTAATGAGTTGATGGCTCATACTTATAGCCATTTGTACAATCTGCCGACCACTGGCTTGAGATTCTTCACGGTTTACGGTCCTTGGGGGCGGCCAGATATGGCCGCTTATTTGTTCACCAAAGCCATTTTTGAAGATCGCGCGATCGACGTCTTCAACCATGGTCAAATGCGCCGCGACTTTACCTATATCGATGACATCGTAGAGGCGTTAGTCCGGCTCATTGATATTGTCGCAGAGCCGTCTCCACAGTTTGATCCATTGCACCCCGACCCTGCTCGGAGCAGTGCGGCCTACCGAGTTTATAATATTGGTAATAGCCACCCAGAGCAGCTTTCAAGGTTCATCGAAGTGTTAGAGGAGTGTATCGGACGCAAGGCACGCAAGAATTTTTTGGAATTGCAGCCGGGCGACGTTGTGGAGACCTATGCCGATGTTGCGGAGCTAGAGCGCATTATTGACTTCCGTCCGTCAACTTCGATTGAGACAGGGCTAACTCACTTCGTGAATTGGTATCGAGCTTACCATTTAACAGTTTGATCAGTGCCCAAGACGGAGTCACAAAAACTCATTTGTTGTAGATTTCGTCGGGTTTTTTGAGTTGTGTTTCGCACACTTCAAAGCGGTTGTCTGCACGTACCCAGTGGCGGAAGAAGCAACTGGCGTAACCCTCGTGGCAGGCGGCTCCTGTTTGCCGGACCCTCAGCAAAATCGTATCCGCGTCGCAATCAGTGCGAGCCTCAACCACCTCTTGGAAATGACCGCTCTCTTCGCCCTTTCGCCACAGGCGTTGGCGACTTCGGCTGTAGTAAACTGCACGCGAGGTAGCCAACGTTTCCTGCCACGCTTGCAAGTTCATCCACGCGAGCATCAGCACCTGTCCCGATTCGGCGTCCTGCGCGATGGCGGGGAGCAAGCCGTCCATACCGCGACTGAAATCTGGTTGTTCAATAGTTGCGACGGTCACTGGGCTCTCCACGTAATGGCGGTCAGGCAACAAAAGCGAACTGCTCTGCCGCCTACTCGCCTTCGATGTACTCTAGTTGAATCTTCACCGAGGGGATTGCTTTGCGGACAACATCGGCTCCCGCTTCGGTAACCGCAGTCCGGGTTACTTTCAAGTCCTTCAATGATTTCAGCGCGCCGAGGGCGGGCATACCCGCATCGGTAACACCGGTGGAACCGATATGTAGGAAAGTCAGCTTCGTCATTCCGGACAGGTGTTTGAGGCCCGCGTCTGCCAGGTGCGTATTGTCGAGATTGAGCCAATCGAGTTCCGTAAGACCGGCCAAGTGTTGCACGCCTAGATCGCCGACCGTGTCTCGCCACAAATTAAGCCGCTTGAGAGACTTCATTTTTCCAATAATAGCCAAGCTGTCATCGCCAATTCCGCTGCTCTCGCTGATGTCCAAATCCTCGAGTGGCAGAACGCTGAGTGCTTCGATACCTGCGGTACCAATTCCAGTACGCGACAATCGGACTTTACGGAGCGCAGGCAGTTTGGCGATGAGGGCAGCCGCTTCATCATCCACGGCCGTATCGCCAGCGTACAATTCAACAAGCTTTTTGTTCTGCGACAGGAGCTTGATGCCTTCGATGGTTACCCACAGGCCATCGATGGCGAGTGCTTTCAGCTCCGGACATTTTGATAGAACTGACAAGCCACTGTCATCGACTTTGGTGCGACCACTCTTACCGCTCATCCTCAAGGCTTTTAGTTGCGGCAAGCCAGCAACGACGGCTGCAAGCTGCTCATTGTTTAAGGGACAATCGCGCACATCGAGCTGCTGCAGAGCGTTGAGCTTCCCGAGTTCCCTCCACCCCGCAACAGTCATGGCAGAGTCGCTGAGTGTGAGTTTGGAAAGCTTGATCAATTTGCTTACTTCGCTCGCCAGTGTATCGGTAACTTCCACACCGCGCAAATCGATGGAAGTTACTTCACCGGAGTTCGCTCGTTCGACTTTGGCCCCAGTTGCGACTACCGTTTCAGCCGCGCGTTGCAGTTCCATGGCTTGCTCGTCCGCAACCACCTTGCGAGCTTCAAGTTCCGCCTTTTCTGCTAACATTCTTGCGCGCATGGCCTCGGATTCGCAACCGACACAGCAGACGAGTACGCACAATAATCCACACAAAGATCGCATTTTCATATCCTCTATAGATGCGCACTGGGTGTCTTTTAACACAGGTAAAACTAAAGCCATCACGTTCCCTGTGGCGGCAACAACGGATTCGCTAAAAAAGGAATTGTATTTGGGGCCAGCTACTTTGGACAGAAGGCGGAGTGCAACGGTTTCGTTTCGGAGGTTATAATTTCGTGCAACATTTACGTCAGGTTTGCATCGCAGGAAACGAAGTAACATGCTAAAAGCTGCCATTGCTGGTGTTGGATTCATGAGTTGGATTCATTATCTTGCTTACCAACGCTCTTCGCATGCGACCCTTCACGCATTTTGCTCGCGCGATCCCAAAAAGCAAGCTGGCAATTGGACGTCAATCCGAGGCAATTTCGGACCACCGGGCGAGCAAATCTCGTTGGACGGAATTAAGGCGTATCATTCGCTCGAAGAGATTTTGGCGGATTCTGAAGTTGACTTGGTCGACATTTGCTTGCCACCGCATTTGCACGTGGATGCGGCTTGCCGGTCGCTGCAGGCTGGCAAGCATGTCCTGTGCGAGAAGCCACTTGGGCTTACTACGGCGGACTGCGAGCAAATCCTGGAGACTGCACAACGCTCTGGGAGAAGCGTTCTGGTTGGACAAGTTCTGCCCTACATGGGACAATTTCAATATGCCTATGAAGCTGCCCTGTCGGGCAGGTACGGAAAGCCCCTGCGAGGGCATTTCAAACGCGTCATTTCGCCTCCCGATTGGATTCCGGACTTCTACGAGGCTTCCCGAGTCGGTGGGCCGCTAATCGACCTGCATGTTCATGATACGCACTTTGTTCGATTGCTCTTCGGCATGCCACGGCGCGTCATGTGCTCTGCGGAAATGCGGAACGGCATCGTGAAGTATTGTTATTCTTTGATGGAGTTCGACGAGCCGGGTATCATCGTTTCGACTTCAAGCGGTGTTAGTGAACAGACGGCGCGCCCTTTTTGTCATGGATTCGAAATCCAGTTCGAACGCTGTGCCATGCAGTTTGAGCTATCAGCGCAGACAGGCGGTGTGGATGTGCTCCCGCTGAAAGTCCTCGGTCAGGACGGCGTCGCGTCGGCTCCAGAACTTCCCGTAGGAGATGAGGTCACGGCCTTTGCGGCTGAGATCGATGATTGCGTGGCGTCGATTCGGTCGGGGCGCCTCGAGCCTCGGTTGGATGGCGCCAATGCTCGCGATGCGATCCGGATCTGCCAATGCTTGCAGCAGTCCGCTGAGTCCGGACAATGGGTCGATTGCCGCTAAGCGGCTGGTGTCATTCGAGCAACTCGGAACCTTGCTCGCGTGCTGAAGAGTTTTCGGTGCCAAGAGTCTAACTGCGCATCGCCTCGGACAAGGCACTCGAGTGTTTTGCGATGCCATCGTGCGATTGGATTGGCATCTGGGAAGGGCTTGGGAGTCTGCCTATAATCTGACTATCCACAGTAGCTAGTGCTTTGTCCAAATTAGATTTGTGGGTTCGCTGTAGCCACCGCTGCCAAGCGTGTTGTTGTTAGCCGTATAGTTTCCACCGTTAGATGACGGTCCTTCGCCGGGAACGTTAACCCAACGCGAACCCCAAATTTTTATTGTGGACAAAGCACTGGTTGGACGCGCGCCAGCTATTTTCTGGCAGTACCCGCGGCTGGCGCCTGGTCGCTCACGAAACTCACAAGCCCTGCGATTTCCTGGGTGGTCCAACGAAAATGTCGCTGTCCAACCAGGGTTATCGGTCAAGAGACGCACGCAACCAATAAACCTTCAGTATTTCAGGAAGCATTTGAACAATGAGCGAAATCGAACGGACAGTCATTATTGGTAGCGGACCGGCAGGTTGGTCTGCAGCCATCTACGCGGCGCGAGCCAATTTGCGCCCGCTGTTGTTCGAAGGCACAGCTAAGCCCGAGATGATTCCATTGGGGCAACTGGCTTTTACTACCGAAGTTGAAAACTATGCAGGTTTTCCGGCTGGCAACATCCGCGCCTTCGTGGAGAGTGCGGTTGACCAGAATCGGCACTACAATTTGCCGCCGGCTCCCAAGGGACACGAGAAAGACGGCCAGCCGCATTATGCGGTGCAGGGCGTCGAACTGATGGAGCTAATGAAGCAACAAGCTCTCAACTTTGGTACGCGGGTCGTCGGAGATGATATTGTCGACGTTGACTTCTCCTCAAAGCCGCTAAAAGTCATTCCGGCCAGCGGAGAGCCAGTGTTGGCCCGTACGGTAATCGTAGCCACGGGTGCGCGAGCGAATTATTTGGGGCTCGATTCGGAAGAAAAATACAAGAATCGTGGTGTGAGTGCCTGCGCCGTGTGCGATGGGGCTTTGCCCACCTATCGTCGCAAGCCGTTGGCGGTCATCGGAGGCGGAGATACTGCCGTCGAAGAGGCCAGCTACTTGGCAAATCTCGATGGTGCAGAAAAAATCTACTTGATCCATCGACGCGATAGCTTGCGAGCCTCGCAGGTGATGCAGGATCGCGCAATGAACCACCCGAAAATTGAATTGGTGTGGAACAGCGTTGTCGAAGAAGTTTTGGGCAACGAAAAGCAAGTCACCGGACTAAGACTTAAGAGTACCGTCGATGGGGCCACACGCGAGTTGCCAGTTAGCGGTATGTTCGTGGCGATCGGACACACGCCAAACACCAGTTTTCTCAAAGGAAAATTGGAGATGAATGCGAAGGGGTATATTCAGTGGACCCAAGCATTTCGAACCAAGACCAGCGTAGAAGGCGTGTTTGCTGCTGGCGATGTTGCAGATGACTATTATCGCCAGGCAATCACATCGTCGGGCACCGGGTGCATGGCCGCGCTGGATGCAGAGCGCTACTTAGCTGAAGTCGGACATTAGGCGCTGATTCGAGTCCTAGAACAATAATTACTTTATGGAATAAGTGCCAACTATGAATTCTGCTTCGCAATCCGGCTCAGCCAAATGGATCTCAGTTGCTGTAGCGCGCGATGCGGCGAGCGTGGGGCAAACAGTCGATGTCCGCGGCTGGGTCAGGACGCGACGCGATAGTAAAGGGGGCTTCAGCTTTATCGAAATAAACGATGGCAGTTGCTTCGGAAACCTGCAGATCATCGCCGATCAAACGCTCGACAACTACGAGTCCGTTATTAGCTCGCTTTCCGTGGGCAGCTCGATTGTTGCCATTGGGACACTCAAACCCAGCGAGGGTCAGGGGCAAGCGACGGAGTTGGCGGCAACCAGCGTAAGGCTGATCGGCAATGCACCAAGCGACTTTCCGTTGCAAAAGAAACGTCATACATTTGAAAAGCTTCGCGAATGGGCACACCTTCGTCCGCGGACAAATTCTTTTGGCGCGTTGACGCGAGTCCGCAATCGACTGGCTTTCAGCGTACATCAGTTTTTTCAAGAGGAAGGATTTTACTACGTTAACACGCCCATCATTACCGCCAGCGATTGCGAGGGCGCTGGGCAGATGTTTCGCGTCACAACTTTGCCGCTCGACAATCTTCCGCTCAAGGATGGCAAGGTCGACAACTCTCGCGACTTCTTTGGCAAACCTTCCTACCTGACAGTTTCTGGGCAATTGGAAGCCGAGATCTACGCCACGTCGCTTGGACGCTGCTACACCTTCGGCCCCACGTTTCGCGCAGAGAACAGCAACACCAGCCGTCACTTAGCTGAATTTTGGATGATTGAACCCGAAGCTGCATTCTTCGAGTTGCCAGACGATATGGCTTTGGCAGAACGATTCATCAAACGCTTGCTGAGCGATGCGCTAAGTCAATGCGGCGACGACATGAACTTCTTTGAAGAACGTGTCCAGCCAGGCTTGCTCGCCGCGCTGCAGATGGTCGTCGACAAACCCTTTCAGCACATGACCTACACAGATGCAGTCGACATCTTGCAAAAGTCGGGAGAGAAGTTTGACTATCCGGTCAGCTGGGGGGCCGATCTGCAAGCTGAGCACGAAAGGTTTTTGACAGAGAAGCATATTCAAGGTCCATTGATTTTGTACAACTATCCCAAGACGATCAAACCGTTCTACATGCGCTCGAATGATGACGGTACGACCGTCGCAGCCATGGACGTGTTGGTTCCCCAAGTTGGCGAAATCGTTGGTGGTAGCCAGCGCGAAGAGCGTTTGGATAGGCTACTCGCACGTCTGCGGGAAATGAATTTACCGGAGGAGGAATACTGGTGGTACATTGATCTGCGGAAATATGGCAGCGTTCCGCACAGCGGATTTGGGTTAGGTTTTGAGCGAGTCGTGCAGTGGGTAACTGGCATGACGAACATACGCGACTGTATTCCCTTTCCGCGCACACCCGGCTCCGCGGAGTTTTAACTCAACTTTTGCAGATTTGATTCCTATGAAATCCTAGCACCGTCGCCAGGGCGTTGCGAATGAGCCCCGACTGCTTGGCTGTTTTGAAGGTGCGAGTTTCGTTAGGGCTGGAAGCTAGCGCAAGTTTAAAACTTGGTAGCAGGTAACTACGCTTCTACCGCTTCTACCGCTTCTACCGCTTGGCAGCGGTTGGCTACGTTTCCACCGCTTGGCAGCGGGTGGCTACGTTTCCACCGGTTGGCAGCGGTTGGCTACGTTTCCACCGGTTGGCAGCGGTTGGCTACGATTCCACCGCTTGGCAGCGGTTGGCTACATTTCTACCGCTTGGCAGCGGGTGGCTACGATTCCACCGCTTGGCAGCGGATGGCTACGTTTCCACCGCCTGGCAGCGGGTGGCTACGTTCATTCTGGATATTCCTGGCCAATATTTCGTAGCAAGCCGCGAATAAATGTGGGGTCGCAGTGAGAAAAGCGTCTTATCATTGTTTCTGGGCCATCCCAGACCGCTTCAGCATACGGCTCTGACGGAAAACCAATCAACCGAGATCCAAAATGAGAACAACACGCTTTTGGCAGCCCAACGGATTACTATTAAGGCGTTTGTCTTCCAATCGCCTGAGTTCGAAAGCAGTTTTCCTGGCGTCGTCAATTGGAGCAACACTGCTGGGGAGTATTTCTGATTCTTGGCATGCGGCATGCGGTTGCGCGTCGGCACTCTATGCACAGGAGCCGGTGGTGATAGTTAGGCCAACCGCCGAAGCGAAAACTGAATTCCTACGCATGCGATTGGATGGGGAGGAACCATTGTCGCTGGATACTGCCATCGTTACCTATCGTGCGGGTTCACTTGGGGGTAGCGGAGTCGAGGTAGACTTGATTGGTGCAGTCCACATTGGTGAGGCGGCCTACTACCAGCAACTGAATGAAGTTTTTGATGGCTATGATGTCCTGCTGTATGAACTGGTGGCTCCTGAGGGCACTATCGTCCCTGTTGGCGGAGCGCGCGAGCAGAGTGGTTTCAATCCGATTGCCATGCTCCAGGACTCCGCCAAGAGCATGCTGGGGCTGGAGTCGCAACTGGAGTGCGTGGACTACACGAAACCAAATTTTGTTCGTGCCGATATGACGCCAGCTCAAATGGCAGAGAAAATGGCGGAGCGTGGGGATACTTTATGGACGCTCGCGCTGAGTACTTTTGCCGATGTGATGCGGCAGCAGAACTTGGCTGCTCGCAACACGGAAGCTGTCGCCGCAGTTTCAGGGCTAGAAGAAATTGGCCTGGCGGACATGCTCGGAAATCCGCTCAAGATGAAGCGGACGCTCGCAGCCCAGTTTGCCAAAACAGGTACGCTGGATGATGCGTTGGGCGGTCCGCTCAATCAATTATTAGTGGTAGATCGCAATGCAGCCGCCCTGAAAGTCCTGCAAAAGCAAATCGCCGCTGGGAAAAAGAAGATTGGCATCTTCTATGGAGCAGCACATCTACCCGACTTCGAGCAGCATTTGTTGGACGATTTCGGACTCTCGAAACAACAGCATCGCTGGCTCGAAGCCTGGGACTTGCAGACAGCTGAAGAGCCGCAGTTGAGTCAGTCTGCCTCGCTGCTACTCAAACTGTTGAAGGGCTTGGAGTAGCCTCGGGCGTTGTTCCAGTGAAGTTCGTTTATGCGGTGCCAGCCGGATTGAAGTAGCTTGGCTCATGCCCGGTTTTCCACTTGATATTGCAACCGATACTGGGACGCTGCTCAGATGCAATGGCTTGACCTGCCAAAAGCGCATCGAGCGCCGCGCGGAGGTCCTTACCGGTGGGAGCAGCACCCTGCTTGGGCCGCGTATCGTCCATCTGCCCACGGTATACGAGCTGGAGCGAAGCGTCGAACAAGAAAAAATCTGGAGTGCATGCGGCCATGTAGCGTTGTGCCACGGCTTGGGATTCATCGTATAGATAGGGGAAGCGATAGCCTTGCTCGCTTGCTTCGACTTTCATCAAAGCAGGGGCGTCGTCGGGATGCGTTGTCGCGTCGTTGCTGCTGATGCCAACAACAGCTATGCCAAGCTGCTGATACTCATCGGCAATTCTAGCTAGTTCGGGAGCAACGTGCTTCACATAGGGGCAGTGGTTACACATGAAGACCACGAGCAACCCTCTCCTATTGCGAAAATCATCGCGAGAAACGATCATGCCATCGGTGTCCGGCAAAGAGAACTCAGGGGCCAAAGTTCCAAGCGGAAGCATTGTACTTGCGGTGCGTACCACGCTGCGAATCCTCCATCCAATTCAGTAATCGTCACAACTCCCGACACAAATGCGTCGGTAACACATCACGAATATCGTGCCTAGTCAACTCGGCTGGTGACTTCGAGCAAATGATATCCGAATTGTGTTTTTACTGGCCCATGAACTACGTTTAGATCGCCATTGAAAACGACTTCGTCAAATTCTTTTACCATTTGGCCGCGACCGAACTCGCCCAAGTCGCCTCCGCTACGCCCGGAAGGGCAGGTTGAATGAGCTTTAGCAACTTCTGCAAAATCAGTCCCGCTCTCAATTTGCTCCTTTAGTTCCTTACATTTCTCCTCGCTGCTCACCAGGATATGTCGCGCCGCTGCTCGTGCCATTATTGGCTCCTCTGTAGATGAATTTTTAAGTTAATCTCGCCAACCAATTTAATGTGGCGGACATCGAACCAAAAGGGGGCCACGCGATGACTGATCCCGCATGAGTGCAATGCGATGCAGGGAACGGCACAGAAGTGGAGTGCCAAGTCGGCTGTGGTCGACTGAGTCATGGCGGAGTGCAGCCGCGCTGATCAAGGTGAAAAGATTTTGTCGAAACCTCGTTGTTGTTCCGGGCTCGTTGCGATGGGGTCCGGCAGTGCACCAAATGAAACAATGGGCTGAGGCGGTCGCTCGGCAGCGGTGGCAACTAGGCGCATACTGGGGAAACTGCCCTCTGCAGTGAAAATCTCTGAGCCGATGGCAAGATCGATAGCTTGCTGCTCTGGGTGCAGCACCATTGAAAATCCAATGTTTGCACGAACCGGAAGCGCTGCATTGGAATAAGCGAGTTTACCGTTACGCAGATCGAGTAAGGCAATAGTCGCAATCGATTTCTTGCGGCTTTCCTCACGAATGCGATAGGCAAACATGAAAGGGGATTGCCTGGGCTGAGACACCGGGATTTGCATGTCGTAAATTTTACCTGGCGAACTCCAGCATAAATCTCCGGTTTCGCAGTCGATCGCGTAGACGGGACCACTTGCTGACACATGTTCAAATGTCTGTGGGCCAAACTTGTTGGCATGAGTGAGAACAGCCAAGCGGTTTTCGAAACGCAACAACGAAATAGCGTCGACCTGATTGGCATGCCCAGTTTCATGTGTGATCAAAAGTAGCTTGTTCGGATCATTGACGTCACTTTGGAAATCGCAATAGCGAAGCCTGCCACTGGGTTCCAAGATTACTAAGTAGCGACCTTCGCAAAAATCCATGCGACTTCCGTCTTCCAACTCGCACTGCAGCTTTACTTCGCCGTTGAATGCATTCCAAATTCGCACAGTTGGTGGCGGCGCGGGGAGGGCTTGTCCCTCCTCATAGTCAATGATCCAGCCATTGTGCGAATGTAAATGGACGCGATCGCCTTGGTACTCGCGACTGCGCAACTGTTTTCCGTCGCGACTGTCTAGCACTTCCACGGTTCCCAGAGAGGGATTGATTAGTGCAATCTCCAAACCGCGACCTGTCATTCGTGTTTTTTCATCGTAGCCCTGTCGGGTCCAGAGTTTCTTTCCAGTTAAGGAATCGAGCAGCATAATTTCAGTACCTACCTGCATTACAATGCCCGAAGGGGTGATGGGACCGAGGAAGCCGGTCTGTTTTCGGTAGTTCAGAGTCAAGCCGAATGGCGTATTGACCGGAGTCAACTCAGCGATTTCATATTGTAGAGTTGGACCAGCGCCAGGACTAAAAAGCGATTGTCTCCACAGTAGTGCATCGATGCCGCTCGAATTTTCTCGGCACAAATCGAACGCGGCAAATTCCGAGCTCTTTTCGATAAACAACAATCCGCCCCGAACATAAGCGCGGGTCAGGGCATCCGAAGGCAGGTCGGCGGATGCACCGGCAAACATTAGGTGCGCATTGTCTTCGCCGTTTGCCGAGCGCACAACAACGTGAGATCCTGAAATCGCGACCGACAACTCAGGACGTCCGAATCGTTCTGAGACGACTTCCAGCGTTGCACCTGGAGTGTAAAGATTCTCGAGCCGGTACTGCACGTCCATGGGGCCTGTATGCCAAGATGGCGGAGCCGCTGCATTGAGACCGCCGCTTCCAGTGTCTGGCGCTTGGATGGGGGACGCACCATTCAGTGTATTCCAATCTGGCAAATCGCTGAGCGCGGGTTGTTTGAGCATGCCGCGCGCGACAGCTCGCACTTGCTCATTGGAGTCGAGCAAAACGGGTTGCAGCAATTGTTCTGCTATGGTTTGTTCATCGCCGCCCAGCAGCGCTTGGGCTAATTCGATTAGGGCATTCCTGGCTGGCGGCAGCCACTGCAAGAAACGCAACTTCTCGCGTCGCAGGGGGACCATTGTGTTCTTGATCGTTGCGAGCTCATCGATGATGAGCTGCTGCATGAGTTGCTGTTCCTCCGGTTGTGCTTGTGAATAAGCCCGTTGCAATTCCGTTGCAACCCAGAGATCGGAGTCCACGGTGTATCCCTCGGACAGCGAAAGCTCGCGCTGTCGATTTTGCGAAACTGCGAAAGTGGTTCCCATTTTGGGAATCAATTTGAGCAGGCGTTGGAATGCGGCCAAATGTTGTCCGGAGCGGATTTTACCCAAAGCCAACTGTTGCAGGAAGCGAACTTGTTGGGGGCCGAGCTCGACGATGCTTTCGTATTGCTGGGCAAGTTGCTCGAACCGAGCGAAGTCGCTTTGTAGGCCGCTCAACAGCAATTCAACCAACAGGAAGCGGGTATCGGCGCTTTGAGGATCGATTTCGTAGGAGAGCTGGAGCGAATCTAAAGCGAGTTGCAGATTGCCGTCAGCCAGGGCCAGTTGGGATTGTTGATTCAGAGCCCAGGGATCGCGAGGGTTGGTCGCTAAACGCTCGGATACTTGACGTTGCAGCGGTTCGCGGGTGTAGTAGACCGTGACGGCAGAGGAACTCACTGATAACAACTGATCCTTATGAGCGAAAAGATTTCCCAAAGGTTGTGCGACTTGGGATCGATCCAAGACCCTACCGGTGGCGGTATCGATCTGGAGGATTGTGCGCTCACTCAACGGCAACAGGAGCTTGTCGGCCTGCCAAATGCCTTTGCCCGCGAGAACTAATCCGTCGGGATATTCGCAGTGCCAGAGAGTTCGCGAAGTACCAACTTCCAGCGCAAGCGTTTGCTTTTCTCCGACAACTACAATGGCGCCCTCCCGCAGGCCGGCTACATAGCGGTACGAGTTGCGTCGCTGTTGAGTTATCCTCGGGACGCCAGTCAGAATATCTCGGCAAAACAGTTCGTCTGATTCTGGTGGCGTCAATATCACCACGCCATCCTGCGCGATCATGCCGGGTTCCTGCCAACGCTGCTCGAGAGGAGAAAAATCAGGTCCTTCTCCGAAGGCGCCTCGTTGACGAAACACGCTGCCTCCGAGCTGCCGCTTGGTCATGTAGGCTGCGCCCCACTTCAAGCTGCGCGACAACAAATCGACGGCCACGACGGCACCGACGCCTGTTGGGCACAAAATAACACCATCCGCAATCGTGGGCGAAAGCGCTTGACTCTTCCGCTCTTCGTCGTAGCGGAGTACCAGGCCGCCTGATTGTACTAGCTGCTGCATCCAACGCAGACGACCGTTGCCAGCATCGAGCACTACCAGCTTTGTCTCGCCACGAATTTCCACTAAACAGTAAAGCTCACCCTCGTAGGGCAAAGGAGGGCCAAGGAAGTATGCGTTCGCCAACTGCGGCTCGTCACCTCCGTTGGCTCCACCAACTCGCCATAGGATTGCACCTTGAGATTGGATGCTCGCCCCTTCCAGGAAGTTGGTATCGGTGCCATTCAAATTTGCACGAAAAATGGTCTTGGCATCCAGCACTTGATCGGTCTTGTTACTGACAAAGTACAATCGCTGTTCGTCGCAGCTGAATTTTCCGAATGCGGAACTGCCCCATACTCGACTCTGCAACTCTGTCGACAGCGAGTTGTCATTCCCGGAGTTGGCATA
This sequence comes from Pirellulaceae bacterium, assembly GCA_041736515.1. Classification (GTDB taxonomy): domain Bacteria; phylum Planctomycetota; class Planctomycetia; order Pirellulales; family Pirellulaceae; genus Aureliella. The sequence continues at coordinate 11,256 of JBGSTP010000222.1, read as the reverse complement.
ACCCATGTTGGTCAGTTGCACCGGCGCGTTATGGAAATAGAGTGGCCACTTAATAACGCCTGTTTCGAAGTCGATCGCCAGCAGCGAGGCATCCGTGGTTTTGGTTAGTACAAGATCACCCACCATGCGCAATTCAAACTTAGGCAGCAGCACGCGTCCACGCTGCTTTTCGATGTTGCTTTGACGCAGAATAGCCTCTTGCTCCGGAAGGCTACTATGGATTTCTCGAACCCATCGCTCGGTCTTCAATGGCATGCCCACATTTGAGACAGCATTTCGCTCGGGTGCCCCGCCTGTCATTGTCCACGAGTTCTTGGTAGACAAGTTAATCCCCGGCTGCTCGCGTTCCAACTCGCGTGCGAGAATCGCCACCCAATCGGTGTTCACATCCAACGCATGTTGGGTGCCTGCAATGTCGAGGCTCTCTCCTGGGAAATCGCGAGCGGCCAGCTTCAACGTGAGTCCCGCGGCATCCATGTTTCCAGCCAACATCCAAGCCCGGGCTGCAACCAACGCAAGCTGAGGGCCGTAGCGTTGGCGAGCTGCAGGGTATTGCAGCAAATTCTGCAGCAGGCCCGCTGCCGCCAAAGGGTGACCGTTTGTCAGTTTGTATTGAGCCAGCAGAACTTGTGCATCATAGCCGGCATCGGTGTGCACGAACAATCTCGCAACGTCGCCAATCGCTTCGAAATCCCGAGCTTCGATTGCATTGGTTAACTCGCGTCTGGCGGTTACGCCATATTGAATCTCCAGTGTCCGACGACCTTCGGGTGGAAGCTCGCTGAGTAACCGAATGGCTTCGCTCTTGACGCTTTTATTAAAAAGTCCACGCGTACCGAGTTCCACAAAGTAGTCTTGCCCCCGAACGTCGGCTGGTAGCTCTTCATCGTTTGCCAGTAACAGCGAAAACAAAGCAGTTATGCCATCCGAGTAGCGCATTTCCTTGAAAGCCGATTCGCCCTCCCTCAGCAGTCTGGTTAGCGGTCGCGGTGCGAGTAGAAATACTTCCTCGCTGCTTTCGGCACGTTGGGGCAGAAATTGAGCTTCACAAATGCTCGTCGAGCAAAATAAACATCCCATACCAGCGATAAAGCTGCGGATTCCAACCATCGAGTTTGCCTTCCAAATAGCAGTGGATCTGTTACCAATCGCTGGGCGAGCATGTAGCGTGCAACGGGGACGAGCTCTATTCCAGCCTTTCGTCCAATTTCACCGTGAGCTCGACGCGTTTGCCATCTCGAAACACGACAATCGGTATTGGTTCGCCAATCGGCGATTGCAGTACCATTTCCGAGAATGCTGTGTGTTGTTCAACCCTACCGCCAGAAAATTCGACGATCACATCACCGGCTTTCAAGCCAGCGATCGCTCCGGGGCGGCCAGGAGTCACGCGTCTGGCCAATGCGCCAGCGTTATCTTGCAACTTTAGACTCTGCGCGGTCGCGTAGGGCACTGGGGCCACTGAAACACCGATGAAACCTCGACGAACTTTGCCGTACTTCAACAGCTCATCTTTGATCCAGCTAGCCCGTGAAATGGGAATTGCAAACCCGATTCCTTCAAAACCTCCGGTGCGCGAGGAAATTGCCGTATTGATTCCAATGACACGTCCCTCCAGGTCGACCAGTGGCCCGCCAGAATTGCCCGGATTGATCGCGGAATCTGTTTGGAGAAACAGCCCTTTGACATCGGGTGACAGTGGTTGATAACGCTGCGTACCACTGATGATGCCCGCGCTGACGGAACCTACAATGCGAAATGGACTGCCAATCGCCAGCACCCAGTCACCAACGTAGAGTTCATTAGAATTGCCAATTTCAGCCACAGGCAGTTCGTCGTCTGCCTCGATCTCGATGATCGCTACGTCGCTGCGGATATCTGATTTAACATTGCCTGCCTTGAACCTACGACCATCCTGCAGGACCACTTCAATTTCCTTGGCATCGGCAATTACGTGGTGATTGGTGAGGATGAGGCCATCGCTACGAATGATGACACCGGAGCCCACGCTGCCAACATTTTCGTCCTGCGCCCCACCGATAATATCGCTGAATGGATTGGAGTTTTGCGATTGTTTGGAGGTTGTATAGACGGTCACCACAGACGGCAATGCTTTGGCGGCTGCATCGCGAAAGGCGCGGGAAAGCGCCCTTGCGTGAGTTAACGAGGAATCCTGGGCATTGCTGACTTTTGATTCTCGCTTTTTGTTCTCGCGCTTGGCCGCCTTCTCTTCAGGTTGAGTTACTGTTTGTTCTTTTTCCGTCGGCTCGGCGACAGAAGTTTGCAGCGCTACCGCAACCGAGCAGTCGAACCGAGAAAATGCGAGAGCGATCGCAAGAGTAGTGCCCCACCTCAGGGACGAACTGTGAAAAACCATGAGCACTTGCTTTCCCTAGAAAAAATCAACGAACGAAAGGCGAGATTCAAGCGTCATTATAACCGAATTCCGTAGAAATCGGATTGCCGACATTGCTGCTGGGCTGCAATACTCGCTTGAATTCTCGATCTAATACTCTGCGAGAGGCTGACTTCGTTGCTGGATTCGCCTGCCAGCGTCACTCTGCAAGTCCGTCGAGTTATGGTGTGGCACTAGACGCGGCCGGAAGTCCAGTTCAGAGTTTCGGCTAGTAGCTAAAGGTAGGACTGAAAGTGATGCGGGTTTGGCGGAGCCCGGTGCCCTCCGACTGAGGGAAAAGGTTGAACTCGTTATTGGCCAAATAAAATCAGTTCGACTCCGCTCGCAGCTGGTCAAACAGTGTGTATGATTGGCTTCAACCCCATATTCATTTTTGGAGCGCTGAAAGGCTTCGCGATGACATTGACCCCAACCAAATCCAAACGGGAAAGTTCACTTAGAAAATTAACGAGGCAGATATGGGGTACACACTGGGTGTTGGATCGCGGCTAGGGAAGTACGAGATTGTTGGTCACCTCGGACGCGGTGGAGCTGCCAATGTCTTTCAGGCGAAGAACGTAGAGACTGGAGAGTTATTTGCGCTGAAGACGATGGCCGCAGAGACGGTAGCGAACGAAGAGATTCACAAGAGGTTTATCCGAGAAATCTCCGTTGCCCAAAAATTGGCTCATGAGAACATCATCAAATATGGCGAATGCGACCTGCACGAAGAGGTCCTGTATTACACCATGGAAATGGTCCCCTGGGGCAGCCTGGGGGATGCGATGCGTGGACGACGCATTTTTCCGTGGCGCGATGTCGTGGAATGCGGCATTGATCTGTGTCGCGGTTTAGAGCATTTGCACGCTGCAGGAATCGTCCATCGCGACCTGAAACCGCAGAACATATTCTTATCCGACGATGGCAAGCTCAAGATTGGGGATTTCGGATTGGCTCGGGATTTTGCTTCCTCCAGATTGACCATCGAAGGTCAGACGGTGGGGACAGCCAAATACTTGGCACCAGAACAGGCCTGCGCAGGGAACTTGGACGGAAGGACGGATATTTATGCACTAGGTTGCATACTATTCGAGATGCTAGCTGGGCGACCGCCATTTCAAAGCGACGAATCGCAGGGCTACCCGAACACCATGTTTCTAATGCAACAACATGTGGAGGTCCCACCACCCTTAGTCAGTGATTTCAGCCCGCAATGTCCACCCGCACTGGTAGAGCTTGTCAATTCCATGCTTTCCAAGTCGCCACAGAATCGTCCTGACACCGCTGCTCAAGCTGCTTCGCAATTAGCCGACATCTTGGCTGATCCGACTATGAAATTCGTGCCCAAAGAAAGCTTAGAACCGGAGTCTGTAGAGCCCAAGTTGTTGACGGAACGGCTTCAGCAGTCGGGGGCAGCAGACGAGCGGAAAGTCAACTTGAAGACACTGGTCGCCATGGCTGTGGTAGCAGCTGTTATCGTTGTCGGCATTGTCATAGCCGGCGCAATGCGATGATTCGGATTGGTTGTCGTCTTGGCTTAAACTCGGTATGCCATGCGCCGTGTGCTATGTGGATTCGGTCCGACTGCGCAATAATCGGCTGCTGCGTGCGGTGTTCTCAAAGTGTCTGGATCCCAGCATCGATAGCGACTCGATCTAACGAACTAGAGCGAGCTGTTGGCGTCGAGCGCCTCTAGGCGAGCGTAGGCTTGGTTCAAATTTTCCTCAATTTGCTGTAGCCGATTCTGGACAACAGCGATTTTTTCGCCGCCCTGCTTGTAGAAATCGGGAGCAGCCATGATTCGATGAATTTCCTCGATGTTCGATTCAAAGTCTGCGATCCGCTTAGGAAGCATTTCGAGTTCCTTTTGTTCCTTAAAGGATAGTTTTCGAGTGCGGACAGATTTTTGTTCAGTTGGGCTCTCCTGCATGGTGGCAGCTGCGGGTGACCTCTCGCTTCCAACGGGCTTGATGAGGATATTTTTTGAGGCTTGATGCTGCCGCTGCCAATCGTCATAGCCGCCAACATATTCCTCGACACTTCGACTACCGTCGGCCGCTACCTCGAAGACAATTGTGCTGGTCACCACGTTATTTAGGAACTCGCGATCGTGGCTCACAATTAGCAGGGTCCCCTGGTACTCCACCAACCGCTCTTCCAACATATCGAGCGTCTCTGCGTCGAGATCATTGGTGGGCTCGTCGAGCACGATTAGATTGGCAGGCTTCGCAAACAATTTAGCCAACAGCACACGATTGCGTTCACCACCGCTCAGACGCCCAATCAACGTGCGGGCACGCTCGGGGGTAAACAAAAAATCCTGCAGATACCCCAGCACATGGCGATTAACTCCGCCTTCCATAGCGATTGTTTGATAGCCGTCGGCCACATCCTCCTCGACAGTTTTCGTGTCGTCGAGTTGATCGCGCAGTTGATCAAAATAGGCAATTTGCAAATTCGAACCTAAGCGGACGCTGCCAGATTGCGGCGCAAGCTGGCCGAGCAGGATTTTTAGGAGAGTTGTCTTGCCGCAACCGTTGGTGCCGATAATGCCAACTTTGTCTCCACGCACAATAGTAGTTGTAAAGTTGCGCAGAATCTCAGTCGGACGTTCCTCGGCAGGGTGGGAGAAGCTGACATTGTCGAGATGCGCGACCAGATTTCCACTGCGCTGCCCAGTTTGAATTTGTAGGTTGGCCGTGCCTACTTTCGCGCGCCGCTCGCCGCGGACCAATCGCAATTGCTTCAGCGCGCGAACTCGACCTTCGTTTCGAGTTCGTCGGGCCTTGATACCTTGGCGAATCCAGACTTCCTCCTGTGCAAGTTTCTTGTCGAACAGAGCGTTTTGCTTTTCCTCAGCGGCAATTGCCTCCTCTTTGCGTCTTAGAAACGTGTCGTAGTCGCAGGACCAATCGAAAATACGACCGCCCTCAATCTCAAGGATTCGAGTAGCGATATTGCGCAGAAACTGTCGATCGTGGGTAACAAACATCAAGGTTGCATTCCATCTGCCCAAGAAATCTTCCAACCACTTAATGGCCTCGATATCCAAGTGGTTGGTAGGCTCGTCGAGCATTAGAAAATCAGGTTTGTCGACTAAGGTCTGGGCGAGCAAGACCCGCCGCTTCATTCCGGAGGAAAGCGTTTCCACCTGAGCTGTCGGATCGAGGTCCATGCGAGTGAGCACTTGATCAACTTTGTGCTCAATCTGCCATTCGGCTTGTTCATCATCTAGCCCGGGAAGCGAAGCGTGCACACCCTGTCGTACAATGTCAGCCACAGCGCCAATCAGGTGTTGTGGCACTTCCTGCGGCAGGAAGGCGATGCGGGCGCCGGGGCTAAGCACTATGCTGCCATGGTCCGGCTCCAACTGACCCGTCAGTATGCGCATCAACGTTGACTTGCCTGCCCCATTTCGTCCAAGCAGACCGATCTTCTGACCGGGCTCGATAATGCAGTTCACGCCATCCAACAAAGCGGGACCGCGAAAACGAATGGTTAAGTCGCTGATCGTGACTAGTGGCACGGATGGTCTTTCAGAATACTCGTGGTAATCGCGTTAGTGGTGTTGCCCCATCCAGCTCGGATGTGGCCGACACGATGGTCGAAAAAACTTAGCTTGTGGAAACTCAGGGATTTTGTCGCGGGCGAATCGGAACGTCGCCATGCGCGTGGACTTCGTCGCAGATTTGCTTAAGAACTTGTTCAAGATCTCCTTCTGCCTGGGCGAAACGGTCCGGATTGATTGCTAATGGAGCGCCAATGACCACCAGTGGAGCGCCATACTTGGGTGACTCAATTGCTTGATCTATCGACAACCCGCCAACGGCTTGAACCGGCACTTCGACTGATGCGACGACTTCGCGAAGCTGATCGAGCGGCGTGGGTGGGCGCTGGCCTCTAGCGGCAATACCGCGACGCTCATCAAAACCGATGTGATGGATGACAAAATCGCAACCAAGTTCCTGCAGCAGTCGCGCGCCAGCAACCATGTCCGGACAGCCCAGATTGTCACCCATCACTCCAATCCCATGATCTTTGCCAGCCTGGCATACGACGCGAATTGTCTCCTCGTGAGCTCGCGCCATTACGACAACATAATTGGCTCCAGCCTTAGCCATCATCTCCGCTTCGAGGTAACCACCGTCCATGGTCTTCAGATCGGCTACAATTGGTGTGTCGGGAAAGCGAGCCCTGAGTTCGCGCACGCACCGCAGCCCTTCTGACAGAATCAGCGGCGTTCCGGCCTCCAACCAATCGACGCCCGCGCGGAGCGCCAATTCCGCCGTCTCAACGGCCTCCTCAATCGTAGTAACGTCTAGCGATATCTGCACGATCGGTTGCATTGCCTGGATTCCCTGAAGTCGCGTGATGAAAATCCCTCAGAGCTTAACGAGCAGATCTCAATTCGGGTAGTGCTTAGCTCGTTTGGCTGCAATACTGACCATTGTAATCTCGCCGTCGAACAGGCGACTCAAGTAGAATGACCGCAGTGTTTAGATCCAAGAAATCGCGACGGCACGGTCGCTAGAATTTCTTGTGGCCATTAATTTTTGATCTTGACGGCGTAAGGCGGGCAGTTCGCGCCGCTACGGGAACTACAGGAAAAGTCGAATGTTTACGGACCGCGATGGATTGGTTGAAGACGTACTTACAAAGAGTGAGCAAGACCAATTGACGCCCGCACGCGTCGTTGAATTGCTCAAGTTGGGCAACGAGCGATTTGTAGCGGGCGAAGTGACGGTACGGAATCACAAAGCCCAAATTCGCAAGGCAGTTGTCAGTCAGTATCCCAAAGCAATCGTGCTGTCATGCGTGGATTCGCGAGTCCCGGTCGAAGACGTTTTCGACCGAGGAATCGGAGATTTATTCGTCGCGCGAATTGCCGGGAACATTGTGAATTCCGATATCTTGGGATCAATGGAGTTCGCGTGTTACGTTTCCGGAGCAAAACTGATTCTGGTCCTGGGGCACGAACACTGCGGAGCGATCAAAAGCGCCATCGACGATGTGAAACTGGGTAATATAACTGCGATGTTGGCGAAAATAACGCCGGCTGTCGCCGAAACGAGCGGCTTTGAGGGGCAACGTTCCAGCAGAAACCTTGAGTTCGTACATGCAGTCACCGAGCGAAACGTTCGCATGAATATTGCCCGCATCCGAAACGAGAGCCCGATTTTGCGGGAGATGGAACGCGACAAAAAAATAGCAATACGCGGTGCACTGTACGATATGGACAATGGCGAGGTTACGTTCTTAGATTGCGACTACGTCTAATGAAAGATCTCGTCCAAAAACTGACGCATAGCCAGCCAGGAGCGTTTGTCGGATTTTTCGTTGTAGGCCGCGCCCCGCGAATTGTCTGTGCCAGCCATCGGTTGCGTAAAGGAATGCACCGTGCCGGAATAAGAAATCATCTGCCAGTCGACCTGCGCGCTATTTAGCTCGGCTTTCATTGCAGCAATATCGGTTGCGGGAACAAAGGGATCGTCCTCTCCGTGGCAGATCAGCAAACGAGCCCGAATGTTCTTTCCGTCCGCTGGAGTGGGCGAGTCGAGACCTCCGTGAAAACTAACGCCGCCTTGAATCTCAGCACCGCTCCGCGCCAATTCCAACACTCCCGTCCCCCCGAAACAATAGCCAATGGCAGCAATACTGCTTTTGTCAACCATGGTCATGGACCGCAATTGTTCTAAGCCCAGATTTAATCGTCGGCGATAGAGTTGGCGATCGGACTTGTACAGGGTGGCTTGTTTGCCAGCATCCTGAACATTGCTCGGTCGTACTCCCTTTCCGTAGATATCCAACGCAAAAGCAACATAGCCCAGTTCGGCTAACTGCCGACAACGCGATTGCTCGAAGTCCGTTAAGCCCATCCACTGGTGCACAACCAGCACTCCTGGCTGAGCCTCAGCGGCAGATTGCGAGTCCCAAGCCACAAAGCCCTGCAGCACGAGGTCTCCGTCTTTATATTCCACAAATTTGGACTGAATTTCAGCCTGAGCCGAATTCAAGAAGCAAAGAATTAGAGTGATCGCCAGCGGGATTGCAATTCGCATCAACATTTCCCCGGGGTGCCATAAATTGGTTGAGTTTAGCAAGTGCTTCGACAGCCCTGCAGCTTAAGGTTCGTCAGGAAATATTGCAACAAGTACCTCAGGGAATGGTTTCACCGAATATTTTTAAGTAGTCGCCGTAGCCCTCTTCGTGCATTTTTTCTTTGGGCACGAATCTCAGTGCGGCTGAGTTCATGCAAAATCGCTTGCCGCCGCGATTGACCGGGCCATCGTCGAACACATGTCCCAGGTGGTTGTCGCCATATCGCGAACGAACTTCAATACGCGTATAAAACATCTTGCGGTCATTCTTGTAGGTTACCGCGTCGGGTTCGATCGGCTCGACGAACGATGGCCAACCTGTGCCGGATTCAAACTTAGTCTGCGAAGAAAACAGCGGAGCGCCGGAGACAACATCGACGTAGATTCCGACTTTTTTGTTGTCCCAATAACTATTGCGGAACGCAGTTTCGGTACCATCCTGTTGCGTGACTTTGAATTGCATCGGTGTCAAAGTTTTACGCAGTTCAACGGCGCTCGGCTTTTTGAAACTTAGCCAAGGTTTTTCTGCACCTTGTTCTCCCTCGACGTCGCGCGATTGAGTCGTGGTAGCTGTTTCTGGGAAGGCGCCAGGTAATTCGAGTTTCCCAGCGCGCACACCCCAGACTTGGTTTACAAACGCATCGCGTCCCGAAGCCAGACGAAAGTACTGATATTTAACAGTGTTTTTTTGATGGTAATTCTGGTGATACTCCTCGGCTGGCCAAAAAGCTTCTCTGGGCTCGACGACCACTCCGATTTTACCGCGATAGACTTTCATATCGTCGATCGCGCGAATCACCCGTTCAACTTCCGCCTTCTCTTGCTCGTTATCGTAGTAAATCGCTGGACTGTACTGCAGGCCTTTATCGTTGAACTGACCGTGCCGATTCAACGGATCGATGTGCTTGATGAAATATTCGACCAGCCCAGCAAAATTGACTTGTTGCGGATCGTACAATACAAACACGACTTCGCGGTGGCCGCCCGCGGCGTAAGTATCGTACGTCGGCTCCTTCGTCCTCCCGCCGCTATAACCTGAGATCACATCGATGACTCCAGGAGCTTTTTCCAAGTCGGTTTCGACGCACCAAAAACAACCGCCTGCAAAAATAACAGAGCTGCGAAGCAAACCGGAATCATCGCTTTTGTTGTTCTCTGGTGACTGCGATTCGGTATCGAGCCCCATTAAGCTCGAGTGCAAGATGACCAACAACGCGAGCACGGGCAAAGTGCTTCGGGTACACATGCAAAGCATGAAGAAACTCCTTCAATTACGAACGGAGATAAAAAGTGCTGTAGGGGCATAATTATAAATCCCCCAGCGAATCCATCTGTATGCCAGCCCACACTTGAATTCTGCGTTAATTTTAAAGGCTGCGTCAATGGACTTCAAACGAAATTTGCCACTAAATCTGAGTGTCTCGCGGCGGCCCTCCACCGCTGTTTTTAGCATTCAAACCGGGTAAACCCTCGTTCCAGGGTTCTACCGTCTCGCTGAAATAGTCCACACCTCGCTTGCAAAGCATCGATCTAAATCTGCCACCAATCGCGAAGCGGGAACGCAATCAACGTGGATTTCATCGATTTTCAGGCTGCTAATTTGGTATTGCTGACTTCAAATTGACATCCGCGTTGTTGGCGAAAAGCCTAGAAATCAAAGCGAAACGAAGGGATTTACAGAGTGGCACCTCGTTTGCTGCATTGGCGTTTGTCCTGCCGTAGGACGAACGCTCAAAGGGAGCGTTTGGGGGGGCAGGCATACCAACCGAGAGGAATCCGAAAAATGGTCCGCTTTACCTGTTCGAGATTAACAGTTGCCATTGCGCTGATTGCGCTTTCTTCCGCAGCTCAGGCTCAGATTTACGTACCACACACCACTACACATATCGACTTGGTGCCCCATCGCGGACATTTGCATGCCATTCCTCACACTACCACGCATTACGATGCAATTCCGTTCTCCAACTATGGAAACGCGTTTGGTTACCAACCATACAAAACAAGTTATGGCTCGCGCTACCACATTGGTTTCGGCAACTATGCGCCCCAATACATCGGCCCCTTTATTCCAGCACAACGTTTGGGCTCTGCTGGTGTCCACAGCCGAGACCATGTTCATGCGGACATCGTACCACACGGCAAGCACTACCACGTCCTCCCGCACTCCGGTTATCGTCAAGGGTTTTAGTTAAGCAAACTCTTCGATGCTGGGAACGTAACCACGAACTAAGTTACTGATAGTCGTAAATTTTGTGTGGCAAATGCAAATGGGTCAGGCCTCTTTGACTGTAGTTTTGCGTGTGTTATCCTCACCCATTGGCTACATTCGTTCTGTAATGTCCATTTAGACCACGAATGGCACGAATCAAACGAATAAATCGAAGATGTTTTCGTTCAACCAATAATTCGTAACACGGAGTACCCAAGTCGAAGTGGGCTCGTGGGTTGGTGACGCAGGAATACGCAAGGGGCCTGTGACGGCAGCCAAGCAAATCAGTCCTGGACCACGGGCTCTTGAAGGTCATAAAAGGGACAGGCACGTAATTACTGCGGCGTGCGAGGCGAATGAATGCATGTGAATAGCTCTTACGGGCAAGATGTAGGCAAGCAGGCCCCAGTGCGTAGGCCGCAAGGGGCCTGTGACGGCAGCCAAGCAAATCAGTCCTGGACCACGGGCTCTTGAAGGTCATAAAAGGGACAGGCACGTAATTACTGCGGCGTGCGAGGCGAATGAATGCATGTGAATAGCTCTTACGGGCAAGA
>JBGSTP010000210.1:0-11998 GCA_041736515.1 Pirellulaceae bacterium | reverse complement strand
TTCCTGCCGATATCGGCAGTCGGGACCAAAGCGAATTGGATCGAGTTGAAATTGCCACTATGTCCCTGCGTCGCGTTTTATTTACGCAACTACCAATTCCACCTGCGGGCCCCGCACCCATCATCGGCAATGTTCCTCTGGCAGCGGGATACCTGATCATGTACGCGCGTCGCCGCGGGCTAGACGCTCAGTACCATTTCGATATTTTGCCCCCAGCGATTGCAAACTACCACGCAGATCTAGGAATCGTAAAGCAGATTCTCGATCGCGAACCCTGGATGGTTGGGTTCTCATGCTATCTGTGGAATATCGATCGCACATTATGGATCGCCGCCGAACTCAAGCGTCAGCGTCCAGAGTTGCTCATCGTTGTGGGGGGACCTGAAATAACCGCCGACAATGCCTGGGTGTTGCAATCGGGCAGCATTGACTACGCTGTCATCGGCGAGGGCGAACAAACGTTTTCCGACCTCCTACAAATGCTGCAGGAAGGCGATGATGACCAGCGTTTGATTCCCGGTCTGTGGCGGGCCAGCAATCCCCAGTGGCCACTGTTTCGAAAACCGCTTGCGAATTTAGATGAAGTTTCATCGCCCTACCTGACCGGAATCCTCGACGCGCGCGACGAACGCATGCTGCTCTTGGAGACGATTCGTGGCTGTGTGTTCAAATGCAAGTTCTGCTACTATCCCAAAAGCTATGATGCCCTGTATTTTGTGGGTGAAGACAAAGTCATTGCAAATTTACGGCATGCCCAGGCAGCCGGAGTGAACGAAGTCGTACTGCTCGACCCAACACTGAATCAACGCCCAGACTTCAATGAATTCTTGCGCCTGCTAGCCAGAGAAAATCCGAATCAACAATTCACCTACTTTGGCGAACTGCGCGCCGAAGGAATCAAGCCAGAGACAGCCAAACTGCTGCGCGAAGCCAACTTTACGGAAGTCGAAATAGGCTTGCAATCCGTCGACCCTGTTACACAAGAACTCATGGATCGACGTAATAACATGAAGGCCTTCGAGCGAGGTGTGGCTGCTATGCTCGATGCTGGCATTCGCGTCAAAGTCGACCTCATCATTGGCTTACCCGGCGACACGGTTTCTTCGGTTCGCCGAGGCTTTGAGTATTTGGCGTCCAGCAAATTGTTTACATCGATGCAAGTTTTTAATTTGGCAATTCTTCCAGGCACGGCCTTTCGGCAGGAGGCCGCTCAGCTCGGACTGAATTTTCAACCGCGCCCACCATATTACGTGCTCGACACACCGACGCTCGCAACCAATGATTTGTATGAACTGATGTCGGAAGCTCAGGAGATTTTCGATAGCGAATGGGATCCGTTCCCGGAGCCCAAAATTGAATTTAGCAGCGACTGCGGCTATGTGGAGTGCCTACACATTCCCATCGACCAAGGGGAACCAACATTGCCACCCGCTACGACACGTGCGCAAGCCCTCACTCTGTGGTTTGAATCTACCGATTTCTCGATGCATGCCCAAACGATGCAAAACGTTGTTCAACAGATTCTTGCTGACAATCCGCACACCACACTCCAAATCGTTCTTGAACCCCAAGCGAATCCTCAATCACTTTCCGTTGCTTGTATCGAAGATTTATTGTCGGTTTGCTATTCCCAACCAAATTACTTGGATCGTTACTATAGTTTGAATCCGCATGGGCTGATCGGATCAAAGCGAGTTCTGGTTCAGCTCGACGATCGCTTTATTGTTTCCGATGACTGGTTGGATGAGATTGAATCCGCAGCCGTTTTCCTTTAGCCAAGGCGATGGGCCGCGAGTGTCCGTAACCAATACAGCTCACGTGTAACAGGGCTGCCGTGGACACTACCATGAACCTTGGACCCTATTGTCGTAAGCCGAATAAGATAGGACAGCCAATGAATAATGTCGAAATCGCTAGTGTGCTCGAGGAACTGGCCTTTTTACTAGAACTGCGTGGCGAAAATGCGTTTCGCGTTCGCGCTTATCGGACAGGCGCCAAAGCCATTTCCGAGTTAAGTGAAGCGGTAGCAGATATCCTTGCCGACCCCAGTCGCGAGCTCACGAGCTTTCCAGGCATTGGCGCAACGCTAGCTGAAAAATGCAAGACGTTGGTTGAGACGGGCCAGTTGCCGCAACTAGAGGAACTAAGGGAAAGTACGCCCAAGGTTCTCATTAAATTGACTCGCATTCCAGGTCTGGGAATCAAAAAAGCGCTGGCGCTGCAGAGCGAGTTGAACATTCAGTCACTGGAGGATCTCAAGTTGGCCTGCGAATCGCACAAGGTTCGTGAACTCAAGGGATTTGCGGCCAAAACTGAACAACTTATCCTGGATGGTCTGGGCATCGCCGAAGCCGCCTCGCAGCGGATCCGTATCGACCAGGCGGAGAAATTGGTGCATCGATTGCAGGAACACCTGAAGGGATGCACGGCAATTGAGAAGCTGGAATTCGCCGGCAGCTATCGTCGCGGCAAGGAAACCGTCGGCGATATCGACATTTTGACCGTCAGCTCGGATGCGAATCGCGTCATGGAGGAGCTAGAAAGATTTCCCGGTAGAGTGAACACGATCGCACGTGGCGATACGAAGATGTCCATCCGCGTTGACGATCAGTTTCAAGTTGATTTGCGAGTGGTAGCCGCTGAATCGTTCGGCGCAGCACTCCAGTACTTTACAGGTTCGAAGGAGCATAACGTCGCCATTCGCAGCCGCGCTCGTAAACTTGGATTGACGGTTAACGAATATGGCGTAGCTAAGATTGCGACTCCAGACCAATCGTTTGCAGGCAGTTCGGAAGAGGAACTGTACCGCACTCTGGGATTGAACTGGATTGCTCCCGAGCTGCGCGAAGGTCGAAAGGAACTTGAGTGGGCAGAGCAGGGCAGCTGCCCACCGCCGCTGATCGAGTTAAGCGACATCATCGCAGACCTACACATGCACACGACAGCCACAGACGGGGCTAACTCAATCGAAGAAATGGCAGCTGCCGCGCAGCAACGCGGGCTAAAGACCATCGCGATTACCGACCACTCCAAACGCGTCAGCATGGCCCGCGGACTAGATTCGGATCGTGTTCTGGCGCAGTGGAAGAGTATCGATCAATTTAATTCGCGGGGCAGCGACGGTTTTCGAGTCCTCAAGGGAATCGAGTGCGATATACTCGAATCGGGCCCTATGGATCTGCCAGACGAAGTACTCGCTCAAGCAGATTGGGTCATTGCCAGTATCCATTACGGACAAAAGCAATCCCGCGATCAAATCACGGACCGAATAGTAAATGCCTTAAAGAATCCGCACGTGGACATCATCGCACACCCAACCGGTCGCTTGCTGGGTTCGCGGCCGCCCTACGAAGTCGACATGGAGGCTGTCATCCAAGCCGCGGTGGAACACGGTAAAGCACTCGAGCTCAACGCCAGTCCCATGCGCCTTGACTTGTGCGAACTCCACTTGATGGCAGCCAGCCGAGCTGGAGTTCCCATCGCGATCAATACCGATGCGCACTCGGTTGATGGGATGGACGTCATGCGCTATGGCGTCAACCAGGCGCGGCGCGCGGCCATAGAAAAGCATCAAGTACTCAACACTTGGCCAGTCGAAAAGCTACTGGAATTCACAGTACGACGATAGCCATCCCGAGCGTGGTTCTTAAGCGTTTTTCCAATCGCTGTCGCAGTTAAAGTGCCTTTCGCCATTGATTTCAACAATCAGCTTGCGCTCTATACGGCAGACGTCTAAAGAAAAAGAGGGTATCGAATACTCGCGAGTAACTTAGCACCGCGACTTGGCGATTACGAGCCCACCGCCAAACATTGGCTGTGAACTCGTTTTGCGTTACGGCGCAAGTTAAGTGCGAATTCCATGGATGCTGAAATATCCCGGGCTATGGAACTTGGCTCGCGTTAGACGATTTTCCAATTGGCCATCGTGTCCAGTTCTTTTTTCACATCGCTGCCATCGGGAGTTTCGTCCGAATCGCGTTCAAACCAGCTATCTTTAAACTGAATATAGCCTGCTTCGCCCCGCGCACCTTTGGCCATGGCAACATTGGTCGTTAAAGCAATTACCGCATCCGCCATAGCAACTTCGGGGTAACACTTGGGTTTATTCTCGGGAGCTGGATTGCGAATACACCATGCCCAATGTTCGATTTCTTCCGTATAGCCACGGCTGACCGGTCCATCCGAGGCGGCTTTCGCCACGCTCGCTGCAGAGTAGTTTCCGCTGGCTTGGGTATCCAAGCTGAACCCTGCTTTATCACCCTTCACGCTAACTTTGGACGAAGTGTCTGAGTCTTTGTAAAGCATGATTTCCTTTTCGCGATCGAGAATGATCGTGCCCTTGGTCCCCATAACCACTTCGCCGTAGCCTCCGAAGCCGTTACCGTTGATCGTCGAATAGGTAACGACAATCTTCTTGTTCGGATCTTGGTCGTAAGCAGCCACGCCTTTTTCCTTCGGTGGATAGTCAACAGCTTTGTTGTAATATCCGACATCAAAACTCTTGTCGTACTCAGGCCCAGGGAATTCATACATGCAGTACACATGGTCTTCGGCATCGCGGTCCATCGGGAAGATGTGACGGCCACCAACCGCGTGAACCGTCAGCGGATGAGCTTTTTTGCCATCTTGCCGTAGGGCAGAGCAGAAAATTGTCGACGCATCGAGTTGGTGACTTCCGAGTTCGGCCATGAGCCCGCCTCCGGTGCGTTCCCAGAGGCGCCAACGACAAAGCTCTTCGAGCTCAGTACGCAAATGACCATTGGCCAACTTCAGTTCTTCGTAGCCATGCTTGCCAGCATCGACTTTTTTGTCTGCGTCCCACTGTTCCCACTGGGCGACTCTCTTGGAGAGCTGCTCAATCAACAATGGATCTGTCGCAGCATCGAGTTGACGCCGGTAGCTATTCAGTTGATCCACAATTTTGTTAACACTTCCCTCACCGCCAGGCAGCGGCATCTGCCAGTTATCGTTGCCGGGGAGATTGCCGCGGTGCCATTGCGCGCGGATGTGGTGAAGCTGCCCCAGCAATCCGAAACGCAACAAATGCACGGCATTGTCGTACAGTACGCTGTAGTGCCGTTGATGCCCGGTCGCCAAATGCAAGCCCGTTTCCATAGCGACTCGCGCCATCGCCTTACACTGAGCAACGTTGTGTGCCATCAGTTTTTCTGTCAACACGTGCTTGCCACGCTTCATCGCTTGAATCGCGATGGGAGCGTGCAAGAACAGTGGCAAAGCAATAATCACAGCTTCGATCGATGGATCGTCGAGCAGGGCTTGCATGCCACCATTTTCCGGTGTGTAGACTTTTATGTTAGCTCTGGCTTCGGCTTCCGAGCTGTAACCGTACTGCTTAATCAATCCAGGCCGAGCCTCCAGTGCGGCATCGCTGGCCCAGTCTCCATGAAATGCGCGGTGAATGCTGCTGGGACGAATATCTGCGATAGCCGTCACTTGCACATACTCGGGCGTGCAGCCACCCAACAACACATTTCCCTCATCGCCAACACCAATGACACCGACGCGCACCGGATCGTTGACCTTACCATAGCCGAAGTACATGGCGCCCAAGCCCGCGCCCGAAACAGCCCCCGCTGCGGCAACGCCCTTGATAAAGTCGCGACGCGTCACACCGACTGCTTCGTAGTAGTTTTCCTGACCGGTTTGCTTCTGTTCTGGAGTAAGAGCTTGCATCTGTTAGTTATCCTCAGTTATTGATTTGTTTGATTGATTTTTTATTTGATTCTTAAGGTCACACCGCAAATTGGCTATTTTCTTAAGCAACCGCTGCCTGCTTTTTCTTTTGCCACCAAGCCCAGGGTATGAAATCCAGTCCCGCATAGCGTCCGGCATCGGTAGTTGCCAACACGATCAACGCCAGACACTCTACCGCCTGAAAATAAGTGGGTTGCGTTCCGGGATAACCTGGCATTTGAGAAAGTACCACGCTAATTAGAAAAATTGCTGCCGCCCAGGCAGCCAAAGGCGTGAGCAGGCCAATGATCAACAATATGCCAATGGACATATCGAAAATAGGTATGATGCGATCTACGACTCGCGTCGATACTAAACCCTCGCCCGGCCGATCAAGCGCAAAATAGCCCGCGCTTTGCAGTTGGGCAGGCGTAGCAACCGAGTTCAACTGGCCTTCGTACTGTTTCCAGATCGCATCGATTGAAGCCAACGTACTCCGCACACCTGCCATGCGATCATTCTCGATCTTTTCTTTCTGGCCTCGTAAACTGGATACTTCATTCCACATCTTTGAGGAGTCCATCGCGGCAATTCGGTCGCGTCCCTCTTGGTACTTGTAAATCTCTTCGCTGGCCTCCGCGTAAACCTCATCCAATTTGTTTATCGTCTGTGTCTTGACTCGTGCCAGCGTTTTTTTCTGCTCGTCGGTCAATCCGAAGTGCGCCGTGCTTCGATCTGCCGCATCTGAAAAAAGCTGGGCAACCCGCTTCTGCTCCAGCCGAATTTGCCCATCGTTGTCCCAGATCAACTCTTGGAATTTGTCAGCCAGCGGACCTTTGGCAGAGTTCAAGAATCCAACTGAAGAAAAGTTGTTACCGCGAACTTTGGCTACGCCTTCCATGTAAAAATGCCAACCGATACCAACCCTAAGGGCGACTAGCGCCAATATTCCAAACATTCCGAGGCGTGCGTAATTCTGCATAGTTTATTTTGTAGCAGTGAGAGTAAATGTGTCTGCGTGGGTGGCAGTGCTGAATTCAGGCTGTGCTGGATCGAGCGTCAAGCTTAGGCGGGACCATAGCGCTATTCAACTACCAATTATTGCTCAGAATCCGCCATTAGCCAACCCTATCGCGTTTGGTCCTCACAGCTCATTGTACCTACGCCATCAATGCCTTGCACTTTCGCGGCTGCGCGAGCCGCGGGGCGAGTTCCCCTTCCATTGTTTTCCTGTTAGCATCGTGCCCAACTTCGATAGTTTCGGAAGCCGCCGGTGAACACCAATCCACCCGCCTGAGTATCTAGTTTTCGATGTCTTTCTACGGCTTCGCCAGTAATTTCGCCCCAGCAGTCAAGTCTCGCAGCATAGTTGCCATGGTAAAGAAACGAACAGCCGAAAGCACCAGTCCCCACTACTGGTTGGTCAAGAGCGAACCCGATGTTTTCAGTATCGACGACTTGGCTGCAGCCAGGAAACAAACGACCTATTGGGACGGAGTTCGCAATTACCAAGCACGGAATACCCTGCGCGATGAAATGAAGCTCGGCGACCTGGTGCTGTTTTACCACAGCAATGCGAATCCCCCCGGCATCGCCGGCATTGCCAAAGTTGTTCGTGAAGGCTATCCCGACCATACCGCTTTCGACGAAAACGATCCGCACTATGACCCCAAGTCGAAACGCGATGCACCAATCTGGTATATGGTCGATATCCAACTGGTTGCCAAATTCAAACGTGAGATATCGCTGCCTGAGTTGCGCGAGATGCCAGAATTGGCAGGTATGACCTTGTTGCAACGCGGTTCGCGTTTAAGCGTCCAACCGGTAAGTCCCAAACAATTCGCTGCGATCCAAACGATCGGCGTAAAGACGTAAAATCGCAAGAACAAAACGTAGCCACTCGCTGCCAAGCGGTGGAATCGAAAACAAATCCACCACCGTCTGGCGATCTGGCAACGGTGGCTACGGTGGACCTGTAGCCACTCGCTGCCAAGCGGTGGAATCGCGTCCTAGCCAAATCCACCACAGTCTGGCGATCTGGCGACGGTGGCTACTTAAAAGCGATTTTTTGCAGCTAGCTGGTTGCTCGCGTTAAAAATCTGGACTAGCACCGTTCCGCTCACTTATTCCTCGAACGATACTATTTGGCTCTTGGTCTGCCCGCACCCTCCGCCCTCGAGGTACGTTCATGCTTTGTAGAATTTTTCCATTGAGTCTTTGTGGCGCGTTATTATGGCTGAGTTCTTGGGGAGCTGCCGCCGAACGCAAACCTAATGTGGTGTTTATACTGGCCGACGATCTTGGCTATCGCGAACTAGGCAGCTTCGGCCAAAAACTGATTAAAACGCCTCACTTGGATGAACTAGCCAAACAAGGTATGCGACTTACACAGCATTACAGCGGAAACGCCGTGTGTGCTCCGTCTCGCTGCGTTTTAATGACTGGTAAACATCCCGGACATGCTTTTGTACGGGACAATCGCGAGACCAAGCCCGAGGGCCAGTGGCCGATTCCCGATAGCGAAGTAACGCTGGCCGAGTTGTTTCAAGAACAGGGGTATGTGACTGGTGCCTTTGGAAAATGGGGATTGGGTGGCCCCGATTCTACTGGACAGCCGCTCAAGCAGGGCATCCACCGCTTTTTCGGCTACAACTGCCAGGCTCACGCTCACAGTTACTATCCATCCTACCTCTGGGATAACGACAAACATTTTCAGCTGAACAATCAACCCGCGGTCCCCGGCCACGGCAGTTTGCCCATTGGAGCGGATTCCGCAGACCCCCTCAGCTATGCTGCCTTTAAAGGTAGCGACTACGCTCCAGATCGAATCAACGAACAGGCGCTGGAGTTCATCCGCGCGAACAAAGACCAACCGTTCTTCCTGTATTACCCCTCGGTGATACCACACGTGGCGTTACATATTCCTGATGAAGAGCTCAAGCCCTATCTCGATCTCGGTTGGGACGATCCACCGTTCGTTCGCAGTTCGGGCTATGGTTATACGCCTCACTTTACTCCGCGAGCGGCCTACGCGGCCATGATTTCAAAGCTCGATCGCCACGTGGGTAGCGTAATGCAATTGCTCGAAGATCTGGCGCTGAGCGAAAACACGATCATCGTGTTTAGCAGCGACAACGGTACAACGCACTTGGGTGAGGAGGTCGATTACGAGTTCTTTGACAGCGTCGGCGAATTGCGTCAGCTCAAGGGCTCGCTTTACGAGGGCGGCGTCCGTGTGCCAACAATCGTGCGCTGGCCCAAACATGTTCCCGCTGGCTCGGAAAGCAATCGCCTCAGTGGCTTCGAAGACTGGATCCCAACCCTGCTCGACATGGTAGGCAGTCCCTCCGCCATTCCAACCGACATTGATGGCATCAGCATGGCTGCAACTCTCTACGGACAATCGCAGCCCCCTCGACCATTCCTGTATCGCGAATTCCCGGGCTACGGCGGGCAACAGTCGATACGCGTGGGCGATTGGAAAGCCATTCGCCAAGGCATGTCCAGAGGTAATCTCGAAGTCGAGCTATACAATATTGCCAAAGATATCAGCGAGTCAAAAAATGTGGCCGCCCAACATCCGCAGATCGTGGCAGATCTAACTGAAAAGATGTCTACCGTCAGAACGCCATCCAGCGTGTTTCCGTTAGTTCCAATCGACGCACCTGTCGCCACGAGAAAGCAATAACGAATGCAAGGCAATTTAGCGGGCCGCTTGAATAGCTGCTGTCGCGAGACCCTTCGCTACTCCCGGCACTAACTCGACATGCCCAATGCGGGAGGGCAAGATAAACCGCAACGCTCCATGTTCCACCTTCTTGTCGTGCTGCATGGCCAGCCACAATTCCTCGGGGTCTGCGTGCGGACTTTTCGTCGGCAGCTGCAATTGCTCCAGCAATGTTTGTTGCCTGCGCACGAAATCCTCGTCAACTCGCCCCATGAGCTGCGCGAGGTTGGCGGCCATGTGCATTCCAATCGAGACAGCTTCACCATGGAAGAGTGTGCCATAACCACAAACGCTCTCCAGCGCATGCGCAAACGTGTGGCCATAGTTCAAGATGGCCCGCAGACCAGTCGTCTCGCGTTCATCCTGTTGTACCACGGCTGCTTTGGCGCGACAGGATTCAGCGATGATATGCGATAAGGCCGCGGGCTGTTTGCTGAGTATCGCTGCAACATTTTGCTCCAAGTAAGCCAAGAATTCAGGCAACAGAATTACTCCATACTTAACAACTTCAGCCAATCCCGATACGTACTCGCGAGCTGGCAAGGTCGCTAGACTTTGTGTGTCGACTACAACCAAACTCGGCTGCCAAAATGCGCCCACAATATTCTTGGCGCCAGGCAAATTGATGCCAGTCTTCCCGCCCACGCTCGAATCCACTTGGCTTAGAAGCGTCGTAGGGATCTGCACCAGCGGGATACCTCGCGCAAACCCAGCGGCTGCGAAGCCTGCTAAATCCCCCACCACGCCGCCCCCCACAGCCAGTACGACCGAGCCACGATCGGTATGGTCGGCCAACATGCGGCACCACAGCCGCTCGATCGAGCTAATGCACTTGCTCGATTCGCCGCTCGGCACGTCGATCATGGTACTTCGAAATCCAACGCCGGTTAGTAAGTTCTGGGTCCTCTCGGCGATGCCCCGCACATTCTCGTCAAATACGATGACCCCATGCCGACACTTGGGGACACATTCCGATAGCCCACTCGGCAAATGTTCAAGTTGGCCCGGCCCAATGTTTATCGAGTAGCTTCGCTCCTCCAAATTGACCCGAACCAGTTCGTTTGCCCAAGTTTCGGATGGACTATGCATGTTGGCCATTGCAGTTTTCGCATTCCAGTGTCAAAGTTTGTCTACTCGTATTCAGTTCGTCGTCGTTTTTTATCGTTCGCAACATTGGGCGACATTGTAACGATTTTCTATCGTATCCCCAGGCTAGTCATGGACCCCGGTCAAACTGACGCATTTCTAATTCAAGTTGGAATCGTGCTGCATCGCCACGGTACGCCCTCGCATCGCTTTGAGCGTGTCATGACCAAAGTATCACGGTTGCTGGGCGTCCAAGGTGTCTTTCTCTACACTCCTACCGCGTTGGTAATCTCGCTGACCGACGCCAGCGGCGAGCGAACCTATTTGCGCCGTGTCGACTCGGGTGCCGTCGATATTGACAAGCTCATTCGATTCGATGAAACGCTCGAGGATTTAGAAGCTGGCAAGCTGACAATTGCGGCAGCCAGCGAAAGAATCGAACAAATTGCGCAGTCGTCAGCTCCCTATCCAGCGTGGCTGACGGTGCTCGCATGTACTTTTTCCTGCGGAGCTGTTGCGGTGCTATTTCGCGGTAGTCCCATCGAAATCCTATCGGCAGCCAGTCTCGGTTGCGTAGTTGCCGTTCTAGAGCAGCTGCAACACAGACTGGCTTGGGAGCAAGGTTTCCTCGAACCGGTCGCCGGGTTACTCGCCGCAACGGGAGCGCTTGCCGTCGCAAAATTCGTGGTTCCGATCGACGATCGGTTGGTTACTTTAGCCGCTCTAATTGTCATGATTCCTGGACTAAAGATAACCGTTGCCCTCACAGAACTGGCACTCGGGCATCTCTCCGCAGGCGTGGCGCGCTTGGCGGGTGGCTGCGTTTCATTGCTGACGATAACGATCGGAGTGGCTATCGCCTGGAGATTAGTTGGAAAATGGCGATCGCTGCCTCCAGTTACACAGTTACATTCGCCCGAGTGGTGGCAATGGGTTGCCATTGCCATCGCACCAATTGCGTTTTCAATTGTGTTCCGGGCTCGATGGCCGCTTTGGCCAACTATCGCTGCCGTTTCCATTGCCGGTTACGCAGCGAGTCTTTACATCGGTCGCACGCTGGGAGTCGAAGTGGGCGCCTTCTGTGGTGCGCTGGTCGTTGGTACCGGCAGCAATTTATATGCCCGGCTGCGCGACCGACCCGCGCTCGTACCGTTGACACCTGGGATCATTGTACTCGTGCCAGGGTCATTAGGTTATCGTTCGCTGACTGCTTTCCTAGATCGCGAAACCTTGGCAGGCATCGACCTGGCATTCGCCATGGTGATCGTAGCCATTTCGTTGGTCGGCGGAATTCTGACCGCTAACGTCATCATGCCTCCAAAACGAATTCTCTAACGATGGGCAGTTGCCGACCTTGACATGACGGTTAAAGGCGTCGCTGCCAAGCCCACTGCCGCGTGCAGCATACCCACCAGCGCACCGGCCGCATGCGCTATTGGCAGCGGTACAAAGTCGACTTGCTGCACAAACACGACTTGTCCCGTGACAAAT
>JBGSTP010000337.1:0-6402 GCA_041736515.1 Pirellulaceae bacterium | reverse complement strand
CTTTCTGACACGCTCATTTCGACGAGCGCTGCGCATTCACCGAACCCAGGTTACCCATGTCGCCGCTGCGATACTCATGGGAATCTCCATGCACCCCACGTATCTTGCGCTTGGTCAGGGCATCAGCAAGGTATATCAGATTGGCGATGAAACAGCCGCGGTTTTGGTTCATTTTCAATCTCTGGTTCTGTCGCAACCTCTGTGGTCGATCTTATTGTTGATGGCCGTACTACCAGCAATTTGCGAGGAATTGGCCTTCCGCGGATTCATTTTTGGCGGGCTGTTAAGGCAGAGTGGTGCATTGCGTGCAATTGTTGTTTCGGCCTTGTTTTTTGGATTTACCCACCCCGTGCTGCAACAATCAATCTCAGCCTGCCTGATGGGTTTGATGCTGGGACTGATTGCCTGGAGAACTGGCGGCGTATTGTGTACCGTTATTGTTCACGTCATCAATAACGCTCTGTCGCTGTCCCTGGCTTGGTGCGCCGCGAATCGCGTTGTCCTGCCAGATACGCTAGCCTGGGCAATCAACGCCGAAAGCAATGAATGGTCGTACCAACCTCAGTGGATTACTATGAGCGTCTTCCTCTCGCTCGCTCTGCTCGCCGTGCTTTTTCGACGAAGCCGAGAAACGCAATTGGCTGTTCAAGCCGAAATGGCTTGAGCGACTTGCCTTCGCAACGCAGTGGTATGGATCAAATCGCGGAACAGCTGTATTTAGCCCCCCCTACAGCCAGATGCACAAATTCTAGTTTGAGCAAACCCACTTTGTACTTGCCTAACCTGCTATCATTGAGCGAAACCTCATGGAGCGGTTTTGCCAACGACTCTGCGAATCATCGCCTAGGTAATACTCAACATGATCGACGAAGCGGGTAGCCTAATCCAAAACCGCAATTTTCTTCGCGACGTAGTTCACGGACTATCGCGAGCAAGAAAGACTTTGCCGTGCAAGTATCTGTACGACGAGCGGGGTTCGGATTTGTTTAATCAAATCTGCGGTACTGAGGAGTACTATCCGACTCGCACGGAACTGAGCATTATGCAGCAAAACGCTGCCTCTATCGCGTATCAGATTGACAAGCGAGTCATGTTGGTGGAGTACGGTAGTGGAAGTAGCGTAAAGACAAGAATCCTGCTGAATTCGCTCGATGAACCCGTGGCCTATGTGCCGGTAGACATCTCGGAGGAACATCTTCTCAAGACTGCCGAAGATTTGCGGAGCACGTACCCCGACATCGAGATCTTGCCAATCGTCGCCGACTTCACCGAGCCGTTTACATTGCCGCTCAGCGAGAAAGGTTACTCGCATGTGGCGATTTATTTCCCGGGATCAACGATTGGTAATTTCTCGCCGCAAGCAGCTGGCGATTTACTGCGATTCATGTCTACGTTGCTTGGTCCTCAAGGTGGCTTGTTGTTAGGCATCGATTTGCGCAAGGAGGTTTCAGTCATTGAGGCAGCATACAACGATGCCAGCGGAATCACAGCTGAATTCAATTTGAATTTACTGGCTCGAATCAACAGCGAGCTAGGGGGGGATTTTGAATTGACTCAATTTGCCCACAAGGCAGTCTACAATTCTATTGAACATTGCGTAGAAATCTCCTTGGTAAGTTTGACGAGTCAAACCGCGTCCATTGGAGACCAAGTTTTTCATTTTGCGAAAAGTGAAGAGATATTAACCGAGCTCTCTCACAAGTACACTATCGAAGGTTTTGCGGAATTCGCATCGCAGTTTGGCTTCTCCCTCCACAAACATTGGACGGACGAACGCAAGTACTTCGGCGTTTTGCACTTAGTGCTTGATTGAGGCTTATAAAGCACCCAAGTGCGCGCTGTGCAAAAAAATAAATCGCCGCGTGCTTGCATCTTTGACTGTTCTTCCGAATGGCTAATTTGGTAGAATTCGGCTTTCAACCATGCGTCTGCGGATGTTCAAGGTCGTTCCTGATAATATTGACTTGTGAGGTAAATGTATGCTTCGTCATTTTGGAAAGTTAAGTCTAATGCTGACCGTCGCCGCTGGTACGGCGTCGAACGTCTTTGGAGAGGGGTTTTGGCCCACCTTTCGTGGCGCAAATCGGACTGGGGTCTCAACTGAAACTGGACTTTTGCAGAGCTGGCCAGAGGGTGGTCCAAAGCTGGAGTGGGAAGCCGTAGGTGTAGGCAGAGGCTACGCAAGTGTCGCCGTTGCCGATGGAAAGGTGTATACATTGGGTGATGGCCTGTCTACTGCAGGCGATGCGGATGAGTACCTAACCTGTACGGATGAGAAAACTGGAAAACAGTTGTGGGCCACCAAGACAGGTGCCGCCTACGACGGGCATTCGGGAAAACCGGATTGGCAAAGTTCGAGGAGTACGCCGACGATCGATGGTAACAGGATCTATGCAGTCACCGCCAAGGGGACCGTCGTCTGTGTCGATACTGCAGGCAAGGAGCTATGGCGAAAGGATTTGACCGAAGAATTCGGAGGCAAGAAAGCCGATAGTTGGGGTTATAGCGAGTCGGTTTTGATCGACGGAGCTGCGCTGATTTGTACTCCCGGTGGCGAGTCCAATACCATGGTTTCGTTGGATAAACTAACCGGAGAAAAAATTTGGAGTTGCCCCCGCCCCGGCGATACCGGAGCCGGACATGCTTCGATTGTTATCTCCGAAATCGGCGGCCAGAAAATCTATGTCCAATCGACTGGCAAAGGTGTCATGGGTGTTCTCGCCAAAAATGGTCAATTGCTCTGGACCTACGATATCGACAAAACGACGGCAGTCATTCCTACACCCATTGTTCGTGGAGATCTCGTATTCTTCACCGCCGGCTACGATCGTGGTGGTGCCTTGCTAAAGCAAGTTCCGACCTCAAGTGGTGGCGTCGAAATTAAAGAGCTCTACCCGCTCGATCGAAATCTGCAGAACAAGCATGGTGGGGTCGTTCTGGTTGGCGACTTCCTCTATGGAAATGGGGGCTCCGGTGATGGCATTCCGCAATGCGCCGACCTGATGACCGGCGATGTCAAATGGAAGGCAGCCCGTGGAAAGGGAAGCGGTTCTGCGTCGATAACAAGTGCCGATGGACTACTGTTTATTCAGTATGCCAGCGGCATGATGAAACTGGTCAAGGCGCAACCTGATAGCTACGAAGAACTGGGTAGCTTTGAGATACCCGGCAGCGGCACCCGACCGAGCTGGGCACATCCAACGATCGTTGGCGGCAAGTTGTTCATTCGCGAGAACGACAAAATCCTATGCTACAACGTTAGTAAGTAAGCGGTTCCTAACAATCGGCTGCAGCGCAAGCTGGCCCGGGTTGATCCCCAGCCACTTGCGCTCAAGCGCTCAAAGACCTCACTCATGCGCATCCCGCTTCCTCGATCTATGAGTGCCTTTTCAACTCGGCTGTGCAACTAGGGCTTCAACGCAATTTAACTTTGGGGTTTGTAGTTTTATTGTAGAACGATTGTCCCAATCGTCTTCATAAGCAATTGAGACAATTGCTCTACACTCAAACCTAATTTTTAATGTGGCCAAAGCAATAGGGCTTCGTAACAACTGAGAATTAGGGTTGTTGTTAGTGGATCTTTCATTGGCCTCCTCGCGGCACAGCGTCTGAACAGCAATCGAACTCAAGTGACCAAGGCAATCTGTGGGCCGAGCAATTAAGCGTTGGCAGTATTTCGACGAAGCTTGCAGATGGCTCGATACTTTTCGCGGCTCACTCCCGCGGGCGACATGCCAAGCTCCACAGCTATCGAACTGACGTCTTGGCCAGCCAGGCTTGCCATGATAATTTGCTGCTGCCGAGCAGATAGCTGCTTTAGTGCGGGCAAAAGTCTTTCCATGGCATCCTCGTTGATAGACGGCGGCAGACTCCTGTCCCTATGGCTGGGAAAATCACCATTCCCGAGCGAAACCAACCGCCGGGCGCGCAGCACCCGTTTGGCCACTCGCCAAATAGCACGATTTAGTTCACTTCGTTCGAGTGAATCGCTTTCTTGAATCGCCGCCCACAACCTTCGTCTTGATACACGGTCGAGAACCCCAACAAAGACCTCTTGAGAACAGTCGGCCCACTCGGTCTGAGGGATCTGAGAATTCCGCCAACTAGCTCGGCAATAGGCCTCAATTTGTTCGATTACCCGCGCCTCGCTCATTTGCGGAACGGAAGCCGCCGAGCAATCACGCTCCAGAATGGCGAACAGGAATGCAAATAGCGCTACGTGAATTGCACAGCGAGGAAACGATCGGAACATGCCGCAATCCCGTGGGAATCGATAATAGAAACAAAGCAAAGCCGATAGCCGAGGTGCCAGTGGCAGGGCCGCCAGCAACCGAGCCAACAGTAATTGACACCGGAACACAACAATCTCGCCGTAGCAATTTGAGATTCTGAAAATCTCCGACACTTCTCGGTGTACGGCACATACGGATCAGGAGCCATCACTCCGGAATTGGATCGCTACGTCGAATTTCGGTGCCTTCCCAGTTCGCCACATCGGTATCCTTGTCGTACGTCAGCACTCGACTGGCGCTGCCGGCAGCCAATCCAACGTCGACTTGGGGCAACCAACGTCGATGCTCGGCGATGATCTCTTCATAACCGGATTTCCCAATCAAATTGGTCCATTCGTTCGGATCCTTGCGTATGTCGTACAGTTCCTCTGAACCGTCCGCATAGCGTATGTAGCGCCAATCTTGGCTGCGGATTCCGTGATTGCCTTGATTATGGCTGGTAATGGCGGGACGCTCTCTTTTGCTCAGTGCGTCTCTCAATTGTGGCTGCAGACTAATGCCTTCCAAATCGTTTCGCGGTTGCAGCTTGCACAAGTCGATTAAGGTCGGATAGATGTCGAGCAATTCGGCTGGTTGCAGGCAGCGTTGACCACCCTTCACACCGGGACCGGCAAAAATCAGAGGCACGCGTGTGCCGTCGTCCCATAGTGTGTTCTTGCCCGTGATGCCCTTCTCACCAAGATGCCAACCATGATCTCCCCATACGACGACGATCGTATTCTCGGCAAGACCTGTTTCTTCCAGTGTAGTCAGTATTCGTCCAATCTGTGCGTCCACAAAACTAGTACAGGCTAAGTAGCTTTTGACCAAGTTACGCCACTGATTGTTTTGTTGTACCCACTTCAATCGCGGCTCTGGCAGACTCCAGTGTATGTACCAGGAGAACCGTGGCGTGTCGTCCCGGTCATCGGCGCGCACGATTGGGAGCACGCTATCGTCTTCCGGGAAAAGGTCATACCACTTTTGCGTCGTAAAGCACGGAACGTGCGGAAGGAAAAAGCCTGCGGCCAAGAAAAAAGGTTCGTCCTTGGGAGCTGAGCGCAATTGCTCGATAGCCCAACTGGCAACTTGATAATCACCTTTGTCCTCGTCGCGGTGGGGGAATACTCCCCAGTCCATTAGATTGTGATTGCCCATCGGCGTTGGTGGGATTAGTTTTTTGTCCGGTTTCGCACCGATCCCTCCCGCATTTCCCCAAACATCAAACTCGGCTTTCTTCTGTTTCGCGCCACCTGCGCCACCATGGTAAATTTTTCCGGTGGATAAGGTTCGATAGCCGTGCGCCTTAAAATGCTGTGGCAAAGCTACGCGCTCGGACCACTCTGGAAGTGTGCGAAACCAGGGCGACAATCCATAAATTCCAGTGGTGGTCGGACGCAGGCTCAACATCAAACTCGTTCGCGAAGGATTGCACAACGGAGCTTGGCAATGGGCGTTCAAAAACGAAGTCCCGCGTTCTGCCAACGCATCCAGATGCGGCGTCTTGGCCAGTGGATGTCCTCCCATATGACCAATCCAGTCATTCTGATCGTCGATAGCCAAGAACAGAACGTTCGGTTTCTTGGTCGCTACAATTGCGTTCGATTGTGCCACCGGCTCCGCAGCTTGAATGCCAGTCAGCGATGCGCAAAATCCAAAATACAGGGCCAGACGCAAAATCGATTTCATCTCGTGGTCTCGTTGGGGACGGAATTTAACATGACAAGTGCGGTGGCAGATCACTCGTGTTCCGCTCGGAAGTTCGGTTGGTAGGTTCAACACCGGCTGAATATTGCCTGCCACGGATTCTAGCATAACCCGAGTGTTGGGTTTGTTCCTGAGCGGCGAAGCAGCAAGGATTGCTATAGAGCCAATCTCAAACCGCTGAATTGCCAACGCGTATGAGCAGGAAAAAAGTTCCGATAGGTCTCTCGTATGTGACTACTGTGGGTGGCAACGCTTCCACCGCGCAACACATGCTGGTCGCACATGAATTTGCCATTATACTCACCGAGTGCACCCGCCGGTGGTGCGTATCCCGGATAGCCCACATAGGCGCTCGATGTCCACTGCCAAACAGAACCGCACATCCCATGCGGTGACCGAGTGGGATGAATCGCTAGCTGTCTTT
>JBGSTP010000186.1:0-33675 GCA_041736515.1 Pirellulaceae bacterium | reverse complement strand
AATAAATCGCATGACAATAGTTTCCTTTTGTGGAGAAATTGGGGTTTTCAATATTCCAAGGTCTACCACGTTTCTAAAGGACAGTCACCACGATGGTGCAGTTTCTCCTTTAGTCGAAGCTTTTCATGTTTTCGGCCTACTAGGCTGGTTGCAGCCTAGGCCCAACGTAGCAGACACAGGGTTAGCCACAAAAGCGAGCAGAGCTAGGTGTTGTCTGCACAATTCGATTAGAATTAGAAGCGGCGTTGCCCGCGCCCCAAAGCCTTCCGTCTTGTGTCCTTCCGGCCTGCCTAATATGAAATCTAGACTTAGTCGATTTTGGGTTCCATGTTTTAGGCTCGTAGCGCAATTGATCGCTGCTGCCCTGTTCAGTTCTGAAGCGTCGGCGGAACAAACGCTGAACTTCAATCGCGATGTACGGCCCATTTTGTCGGATCACTGTTATGCGTGCCACGGGCCGGACAAGGCCGAGCGGCAGGGTGGTTTACGGTTCGATTTATTGTCAGCAAACATGCGTGGCGATTCCGGACGGATTGCGATCGTCCCCAGTAAGCCACAATCGAGCGAATTGATCGCGCGCATATTATCGATAGAACCCGACGAGCAAATGCCACCTCCCCACGCCGGTCGGCAGCTTAGCCAACAACAGAAACAATTGTTAGAGCGATGGATTGCGGAAGGTGCGGAGTACCAGAGTCACTGGGCGTTCACTCCTATCCGGCGACCGGCGAGTCGCGGGAACGCTATCGATTTTTTTATTCAATCGCGGCTTGACGCGGAGGGGCTTCCAGCCAATCCGGCTGCTGCACCGGAGACACAATTGCGACGCGTTAGCCTAGATCTTACTGGTCTACCGCCAACGATCGTTGAATTGCAACAGTTTCTAACCGATCAGCAATGTTTGGGTCTGGATGTGGCTTACGAGAGAGCCGTAGATCGGCTGTTAAATTCTCCGCGATATGGCGAGCGCATGGCTTGGCAGTGGTTGGAAGCGGCGCGTTATGCAGACACCGACGGCTACCAGAACGATGGGCCGCGGGAGATGTGGCGTTGGCGCGACTGGGTGATCACTGCTTACAATGCGAACATGCCCTTCGATCAGTTCACGATCGAGCAACTCGCCGGCGATCTGCTTCCTCAACCGACCCTAGAGCAGCGCATTGCAACTGCCTTCAATCGCAACAACCGATACAACTCAGAGGAAGGCATCCCGATCGAAGAATTTTTACTTGAGAATGCTGTCGACCGAGTAGACACGACGGCGACGGTCTGGATGGGACTGACCGTGGGTTGCGCACGCTGCCATGACCACAAGTTCGATCCGATTAGCCAAAAGGAATATTACCAACTGGTCGATTATTTCAATGATGTGTCAGAAAGCGGTCGCGCTGTAAAATTCGGCAACTCGGAGCCATGGATCAAAACACCAACAGACGAGCAGCAGGCAAAGTTATCTGCGCTCGAGCGTAAGGTTCGACGCAGCCGAAACGCTCTCAACAACGCGGTGGCTTCCGTCATGCCCCAGCCGCAACTTTGGGCAACCGAAGCCTCGCCCAAGCCGCTGCTGAACAATGGCTTGGATTTTTATTACAGCTTCGACGAACCCGATGCTCGCGTATCAAGCAAGAAATCCGAACTGAGTTTGGTACCCGGCGTTCATGGGAACGCGATTGAAGTTTTGCAGTCGAACTATATCGAAGTCGAGAAGATACCTGGGCTGATTGGCAATGGGCGCTTCAGCGTCGCGTTTTGGATGAAGCCGGGAACCGTGAAGAGCGGGCCTGTCCTGTCCAGTGAAAAGAGCGACACGGGGCGTGCTGGCATTCTTGTCGAGTTTGTCGATGGCCACCTGCGGTGGAACAACAATACACGCTGGATTTCGGGAGTATCGACCATCGAAACCACGCGAACCTTTGAGCCAGGGCAATGGGTGCACATTACCCTCACCAACGATGGTTCGCAACGCGCAGGGGGAATGCAACTCTATGTTGATGGCATCGCCCAGTCGGTGTCGGTGATTCGCAACACGAACAGCAACACTGCTCCGCGAGAAGCCACCGTGCCGATGCGAATTGGCTACAGCAAACACGCTGGACAATGGCAGGGCAATTTAGACGAATTGCGGTTCTATTCCAGACGGACGCTGACTGCTAACGAAGCTCGCGTGCTGGCTGTTGGGGAATCCCTAGAGTCGATACTCGCGATGCCTGAGGCCCAGCGCACCAAGACGCAGCAAGCACTCGTGCAGTTGGCATGTTGCGAGCGAACTTCTGACAAAGCGTTAGTCGCGTTGTTTGAGTCCCTGCACCGGGCCGAACAAACCCTCGTCGATTATCGCGACAGTTTGCCTACGACCATGATCATGGATGACTTGCCGGACGGGAGACCATCCTATGTGCGCGTACGCGGGGTCTACGATGCGCTGGGTGAGCTAGTCGAACCGGGAGTGCCTCAAGTGTTTCCAGCATTACCGTCCGACCAACCGAATAATCGCCTAGCGTTTGCTAGATGGCTGGTTAGTCCGAACCACCCATTAACGGCTAGGGTGGCGATCAATCGTTATTGGCAATTGTTGTTCGGGCGTGGCTTTGTGAATACACCCGAAGATTTCGGCTCGCAGGGCAACGCCCCCAGCCATCCTGAGTTAATGGATTGGTTGGCAGCAGACTTTATCGAGAGCGGCTGGGATGTCAAACGAATGATGAAGCAGATTGTTATGTCGGCCACCTATCGCCGCAGTTCAAATTTGACGGGCCGACAGCTCGAAATCGACCCAGAAAACCAGTTTTTGGCGCGAGGCCCACGGGTGCGAATGCCTGGAAACATTTTGAGAGATCAAGCGTTGTATGTGTCCGGGTTGTTGGTTGAGCGGCAGTTTGGCCCATCCGTTTTTCCCTATCAGCCAAGTGGTTTGTGGGAGGAGGCCAGCAACGCAAAATATACGCAAGGCAAAAATGAAGACCTGGTGCGTCGCAGCCTCTACACATACTGGAAACGTACGTTGGCCCCACCTTCGATGGCAGTATTGGACACTGGCGATCGCGAGTACTGCACGGTCAGACCGAAATTCACCAATACGCCTCTGCAGGCTCTGACACTAATGAACGAAACCACGTTCGTTGAAGCGGCGCGAAAATTAGCTGAGCGAATGTTGCTAGAAGGCGGCAACGACGAAGTACAGCGAATCACATTCCTGTTTCGTTGCCTAACGTCTCGCCAACCAAGTAGCGACGAGCTGCGATTGCTGTGTAAGGCACTGGAAAACTACCGAAATGAGTTCGCGCTTAAGCCAGAAGCAGCTGAGTCCAGCCTGAAGATTGGCGATTCAAAGGCGAACTCAGCGCTGCCCGTTGTTGAGCTGGCGGCCGCTACGGCGCTCGCCAACATGCTGTTAAACTTAGATGAGGTGAATACACGTGAGTGACTCTCTGTTACACGGCAGCGAACTTTACCATACTGCATTCCGCTCAACGCGGCGACACTTTCTCGGACGGTCGACGGCCGCGATGGGGAACTTGGCATTGGCTTCTTTGCTGGATACCACCGTCGCCCGGGCGGCGCAGGGTGAACACGTCGCGAGTGCGAAACGTATCATTTATCTGTTCCAATCTGGTGGCCCCCCGCAACACGACACTTGGGATTACAAACCATTCTTGGATCAAGTGCATGGTCAAGAGACACCCGCTTCGGTATTCGGTGGCCAGCGTTTGACCGGCATGACGGCTGGACAGAGTTCGTTTCCGGTGGCGCGTTCGGCCTTAAAGTTCCAACAACATGGCCAGTGCGGGAGGTGGGTCAGTGAAGCAATGCCGCATACGGCCAAAGTCGTCGACGAGCTGTGCGTCATCCGCTCAATGCATACCGATGCGATTAATCACGATCCGGCGATAACCTTTATGCAGACGGGTTTTCAAATCGCCGGTCGCCCCAGCATCGGAGCTTGGATGAGCTACGGTTTGGGTAGCGAGAATGACAACTTGCCCGCGTTCGTAGCAATGCTCTCCGGAAGCAAAGGCGGACAGCCGCTGTACGATCGTCTATGGGGGCCAGGGTTCTTGCCTTCGGTGCATCAGGGGGTAGGGTTTCGTTCGGGTAAAGACCCCGTCCTCTATTTGAACAATCCCGATGGATTCAGCCAACAGCTGCGCCGCCGCACACTCGATGACCTAGGCGCACTCAATCGCATGCGACTGCAAGTTACCGGTGATCCAGAAATCGAAACTCGAATTGCACAATACGAGATGGCCTATCGCATGCAGAGTTCGGTACCGGAACTGACGGATGTGTCTAATGAACCGCAGAGTACATTCGAACTGTAAGGTGAAGATGCTCGCAAGCCAGGCACCTTTGCTTACAACGCGCTCATTGCGCGCAGGTTGAGCGAGCGGGGAGTGCGGTTCGTTCAATTATTCCATCGCGGCTGGGATACGCACGGTGGTCTTGTTGCGCAACTGAGTTCCCGTTGCCAGGAGACAGACCAGGCAACGTCTGCGCTGATCATTGATTTGAAACAACGTGGGTTATTGGAGGACACCATCGTAGTTTGGGGAGGAGAATTTGGCCGCACTGTGTACTGCCAGGGCGACTTGACCGCGAAGAGCTATGGACGCGACCATCACCCGCGCTGTTTTAGCATGTGGGTAGCTGGCGGAGGCTTTCGTGGCGGATTGGCTTATGGAGCAACCGACGATTATGGATACAACATTGTGGAGCAACCGGTCAGCGTGCATGACTTACACGCGACGATCTTGCATCAATTGGGCGTAAACCACGAACAACTGACATTTAAGTTTCAGGGGCGCCACTACCGTTTGACTGATATCCACGGAACCGTGGTCAAAGAGCTTATCTCGTGAGCGTCTACCGTTGGCGATACCCTCGCACGGGACCCAAGTAATGCCAGCGCCCAAACATGCCAGCGCCCAAACATGCCAGCGCCAAACATGCCAGCGCCCAAACGTGCCACCTCGCATCTAAAACTTAGCCGCCAAGCCGGGAGGGCTGACACAGCCTCTGCCGAGGTCGCGGCGTCGCAGGCTCGGTGAAAAGCTATGAACCCAGATCGACCGAGGCAATTAGATTTTCAGCGGGATTTGGGAATCTAATAATTCAACCAACGACCTTGCTACTTCGGGACGCTTCTCGAGTCCGTTCTTGTAAAGCCAATTTTGCTTGGCGTACGTATGAAGTTCGGTACGGGCAACGACAGTGGTGGCGTCGCGGCAGAAATTCAAAAAAGCACTTTCAACGGTTTTTTCTTTCCAATACCAAGCGTTTTCGTTTCCTGCGGATCTGAACATGAAGTTCAAAATCTGGTCAAATTGCAAGAAAACCCGCTCGCGTGAACTGCTCATTATCTATACCGTCTTAGAGTCGTATTACTATCGATGCCGCCTGAATGGAAAGGCAGGCAAGCCTGATGGTTGGTGAACACGACCCAACGAGAAAAGTTTCGTTGCCGTCACCGATTGGCGAAAATTTCTTTCTTTTTCGACAAGACCAGCAATTGCGGGGGGTACAACCTACGCTGCTTTGAGCGTTCTGGCCGCCCTGCCGCTCTGATTGGATACAGGCATCAATAATTGACTGCAGGCCCGCAACACCTCGCTAATCTCAATCGCATTCATGCTCGAACTCGAACTTCGACGCATGCTCTTGCGTGGGTCGGGCAGAACCGAACTCTGAATCGAGACGTGTTTGTTTCCATAGGATCCAACTTCGTCCGACCATGTCGGGCCAAACAAGCCGACGCAGGTAGTATTCACAGCACTGGCGATTTGTAAAGCAGCAGTATCTGACGAAATGATCAGTTCTGCTCGCCGAATCAGTTCCAACAATTCTCGCAAGTTCGTTCTAGGAGCAGCCAGCGCCGCTCCACAGCTATGCTCCACAACCTGTTCTGCTAGAGCCTGTTCATCGTCGCCTGCCCAGAGTACCAGCGACTTTAATCCAAAGCTCTGCAGGATCTCGAAGGCTATACGGCCAAACCTCTCGGGTGGCCATTGTTTCGAAGGCCATCCCGCACCCACATTAATGGCAACCCAGCCTAACGGATTAGATTCCTGGACTAACCCGTACGCAGCGATCAATTCTTCGGCCATCATTGCAGCTTCCGCGTATTGTGGCATTTGAAACTCGCCCGCGCCCGCTGCATACTCGCACCAGGGACTCAGTAATTGCAAATAGGTATCGACCATATGCCGAGCTGTACGATGAACACGTCGAGTTGCGACGAGCGGTGCCAGTTCACGACTGTGCGAATAATCAAATCCGACTCGTAGTTTCGCACCGCTCAGCATTCCCAACAGACCGCTTTTACTCAACCCCTGCGGATCCAGCACGAGATCGAATTGACGCGAACGCAGTTGATTCGACAGACTAGACCACCTGCTCGGATGTTTCAGCCAGCGTTTTTGGACTCGGAATACTTCGTCAATTGCCGGATGCCCCTCGAGTAGCTGCGCCGCGGCGCAGTCGACAATCCATGTCAATTCGCAATCGGGCCAAAGCTCTTTTGCCTTAACAGCCATGGGGATCGTCAACACGCAATCACCGATGGCGCTCAAGCGTGTAATCAGAATTCTTTTGGGAGTAGAAATGCCTGGTCTATTGTTGTCAAAAATTCGTAGTTTCACCGTACGACTACTCCTAGGTCGAACAATGCCAAGGCCGGTCGAAAAGATGGTTTTGATGGCCAGATCTTCTCGACTGTAACGAATTGCGAGCTGCGAGCTCAAGATGGATTGCCAGGGTGTACAATGGTGAGGTTCTCGCATGCAGGATTATTAGTCACTATGCTATCAAAAGAGCCTAATATGCTACGCCACCATCGAATGCTAGCTTGCATTAGCCTTGTATGCCCTTGGATCTTGGCATGCTCACCCATGTTTAGCCAGAGTGAAGTGCGTGTAGCGCAGTTGAAAGAAGATGCTTTCACTCTCGATATCATCGACAATTCCCCCACTTTCTCGCATAGTCTAGACATCAATAAGAAGGGCCAGATGATTGGTGTGCGCGAGGTGGCCGATCAGGCTGGTCACGTGTATTCGCAGGAGAGCTTTTTTATTGATGGAAGCGAGACAATCAAGCTGCCACTTCTGGAGGGTTTTACTAGCATTGAAATCCTTGCTCTCAGCGATACTGGTCGAGTCGTCGGTTATGCGAGTCGACCGATTGGGCATCCTGAAGGCAGTCTTACAGGGATTGTCTGGGACTCAGCTACCAAAAAACTAACACGTCTGCCACCCATTGCCGGTGACTTGGCCTGCCATGCACAAGACATTAGTGCCGACGGCCGGCAGATTACTGGATACTCCAGTGGTTTTTCGCCAGCACGCCTTCGCCCCTGCGTTTGGTCTTGGCAGGAAGATAGCCAGTCTTGGGTCGCAGAAGGCTTGCCTGTGATACAGGACTACAACCCTTACACGATGTCGAGTAGTGTAATTATCTCCCCCGATGGCCAGCGGGTAGCGGCTTGCATAACCGTCGAAGAATTGCCCAACAATCAATTTGACAGTTCGCTCTTTGTTTGGGAGCTCGAGAACGAACATTGGATTCGCAAACCAGTTTCCGACAAGCAGATGTTCCTGCGAGGCATGAATAATTCCGGGCAGATAGTGGGCATTTATACGAGCGAACTTCGTCGTGGTCCGTGCTTGATAGATTTGAAAGGTGAATTGACCCAGATCGACCTGTTGCCAGGCGACGATTCGGGCGAAGCCAGAGGCATCAATGCCGCAGGCACTGTGGTTGGCTTCAGCGACGATCCGACTGGGCCCGAAGGTGGTCCACAGGCTTTCGTATGGCACAATGGAAAAACTTCGCCGCTGGATCTTCCGCCCAATACTGAGTTCAGCGCGGCGTTTGGTATCAACGACAATGGACAAATTGCTGGTATGTTGGATACCGTCATTGCTGGCGGACAAAAGTCAGAGACGAGTGTCAATGGTCCAGAACCGTTGGTGAAAACGCTCGCCTTCCGTTGGAGCCCAGCCAAACCACGCTAATCTACGGTGCGCGCTCTCGTGCTAGTCGCCGGTCCAATCGAGTCTTAGTGGAGAATTAATTGCAGCATGATCGCACACGTCAACCAAGCCATCGGAAGCAGAGCGATTGGCCGTTTCTCAAATTGTCATGGTCTTCAGTCCACAGAGACAGGGACTGCTCAGGAAGTCCAATCCGCTGAAATACGCTCAATCAGTTGTATGCCTCGACTGTTTGTTTTTCGTACAATGTTGTCTCTTGCATTCTGCCTGGTGCTCGCGGCCGATGGCGGTGCGCAGACGCTCGAACAGTCGCTGTCCGCCCAATCGTCGCAATCGTTATTTCGGGCGGCGATGCAGTCCGGCAGCGCGGCCCGAGGCGCTATCTTATTTCATGGTGCCATGCTGGGTTGTAGCAAATGTCATTCGGTTTCTAACAATGGTCCCGACTCGCTTGGTCCCAGTTTGGTTTCGATAACTAAAATTGGAACAGCAGAGACAAATACTCTCAGCGAAGAACAGATCGGTGCGCACTGGATCGAATCGATACTCAATCCATCGGCGCAAGTAGCAGCAGACTATCGCGCACTTCGCGTCCTTACGGAGGAAGGCAAGGTGATTGTTGGCATCGCTTTGCCCAGCCGGCAACCCGACGTTATCCGATTGAGAAGCCTAGAGACGATGCAGGAGTTAGAACTCGCAGCGGCAGAGGTCGCGCAACAGGAGCGTAGTTCGCTATCGATCATGCCTCAAGGACTTGTCAACGCCCTGCCCAATACCGCGGATTTCTTGGACCTCATTCGCTA
The DNA here is from genome assembly GCA_041736515.1 of Pirellulaceae bacterium. Taxonomy (GTDB): domain Bacteria; phylum Planctomycetota; class Planctomycetia; order Pirellulales; family Pirellulaceae; genus Aureliella. The sequence continues at coordinate 24,887 of JBGSTP010000186.1, read as the reverse complement.
CCTGCATGAAATACATCTCGGCGGAGAAAAACGCGCACGCGAACTGCAGCCCTCCGCGGCGCAGTTGGTTATCCAATTGCCCGACTATGAAAAGGACATCGACCACGCTGGCATAATTCGCGGTTGGGATAAGGCGGCATTGAAACGCGGAGAAGCGATATACAATTCACTGTGTGTGAACTGCCACGGTACTCACACTGCCGTCGGATCACTGGCCACTGCGCTTAGATTTTCGGACGGCAAGTTCAAGTATGGTCATGACCCTTACTCGATTTATCAAACACTCACGCGCGGGGCTGGACTCATGCTGCCGCAACCATGGATGGTGCCACAACAAAAATATGACGTCATCTATTATCTTCGCGAAGCCTATTTGAAAGAGAACGCTGCCAATGCAGCGGTAGAGGTCGACGACAATTACCTCGCTGCCCTTCCAACCGGTAGTCAGGTTGGGCCAGAACCGCAAAAAATAGAACCTTGGGCAATCGCCGACTACGGACCGCGGCTGATCAATACCTTCGAGATTGGAAGCGGCGGAAGAAACATCGCGCAGAAAGGGATCGCGGTTCAACTCGATGGCAATCCAGGTGGCGTCGCCCATGGTCAAGCGTGGGCCATCTTTGACCACGACACCATGCGATTAGCTGGAGTCTGGTCGAGCCGAGGTTTTATCGATTGGCAGGGGATTCACTTCAATGGCAAACATGGTATTCATCCGCATATCGTGGGCGATATTCTGCTGGCCAATCCAACGGGTCCCGGCTGGGCGCATCCCAAATCTGGTTCCTTAGCCGATGATGCCCGCGTACTTGGCCGAGACAATCGTCAGTACGGTCCGCTGCCACGCGATTGGGCAAAGTTCGAAGGCATCTCGCAACAGGGCCGGCAATGTACGATTCAATACCGCATAGGAGAAACGACCATCAAAGAAAATTTCTCTTGGCTGTCAGCCGAGAAATTATCGTTACCCAATTCCGCTGGGGTATTTGTGCGCAATCTCGAGTTGGGACCGCGCCGTCTGCCATTGGAGGTCGTGGTTGCCACACTCAGCGATGATCGCGACCGTTGGAATCTTGCGGAGGGAATTGCAATGTCCACTTCTACCGGCACGGAGACGAACAAAACACCAGCTAACTTGTTTGCAGGAACCACTGGCGACATTGCCGGACTGCAGTGGCTTCCGCGCGACGAAGTTCTCGTACTGCGAATTCCCGCTGGCCCCAAGACAGCCACGATTTCCGTGTGGAGTGCAAGTTCCTCTGCAACCGCTGCGGAGATGTCGAAACAATTCAGTGTATGGACCACCGACAAGCAATCTACGGCTGTCGAAGGTTCTGTTGCCGAAGCATTATTTCCGCAAGTGATCGAAACGGAAGTACAGCTCGGCAAACCCAACAACGGCTTTGCGGTGGATACCCTACAAGTCCCCAAATCGAATCCATCGCAGGCCAGAGTACGTCTGTCGGGCCTGGATTTCTATCAAGACCCTGACCGTATGGCTGTGTGTACTTGGGATGGCGATGTGTGGGAGGTTTCGGGGCTGTCGGCCATGGCCAAGACACCTGGTTCCAATGGCATCGACAGTAAATCCCAAGTCCCCTCGACTTTAGATTCCGTCAAAATCAAATGGCGACGGATCGCGTTTGGATTGTTCCAGCCTCTCGGGCTAAAGATTATAGACGAGACAATCTACTTAACGTGTCGCGACCAACTAGTGCGACTGGAAGATCAAAACAAGGATGGAGCCATTGATTTCTATCGTTGCATCAACAACGATCATCAGGTCACAGAACATTTTCACGAATTCGCGATGGGTCTGCAAACCGATACGGTGGGCAATTTTTATTACGCTAAATCCGCTCGGCACGCGCTGACCGCAGTCGTCCCTCATCATGGCACGCTACTACGAATCTCGCCTGACGGCGAGCGAACAGACATTTTGGCAACTGGATTCCGGGCTGCGAACGGAGTCTGCTTGAATCCCGATGGGACGTTTATCGTCACCGACCAAGAGGTGCACTGGAATCCGAAGAACCGTATTAACTGGGTACACGAAGGCGGGTTTTATGGCAACATGTTTGGTTACCACAATGTCGTCGACGAGTCCGATGCCGCGATGGAACAACCACTGTGCTGGATCACCAATAAATTCGACCGCTCGCCGGCAGAGCTGCTCTGGGTAGATAGTCCCCAGTGGGGAATGCTGAATGGCAGTCTTTTGAATTTGTCCTATGGTTACGGGCGCATCTACGTTGTTCCTTCCGAAAAAACCGCCAAGGGGATTCAGGGAGGCATGTGCCAGTTGCCAATTGCCGATTTGCCCACCGGCATCGTCCGCGGTCGATTTTCTCCTCACGATAGCCAACTCTACGTATGTGGATTGTCAGCTTGGGCCACCAATCAAACTGCGGAAGATGGTGGACTCTATCGTGTTCGCGCGACGGGAGGTCCAGCGGCCTTACCCATCGGACTGCATATCGTGCCCACAGGCATCAAGATTCAATTCAGCGAGCCCCTCGCGGCCACAACTTCTTTGGAACCCAAGCATCATGCCATTGAAGTTTGGGACTTGGTAAGGTCAAAAAAGTACGGATCCGATCATATTGACCAGCGTGCGCTAACCATTTCCGCGGTTCGCATGTCCGCCGATCGACAGACTCTGGAGCTGGACGTACCGGCTATTGCTCCGACGTGGGGGATGGAAATTCGGCTGAACGTCATCGACGCTGACGGACAAGCCGTTGAGCGAATCCTGCACAACACGATTCATTCTACAAACGAATAGCGGCAAGCCACGAAAGGATCCAGCGTCCGTCAAAGCCGAGTGCCGGTGACTCTTCTCTGCTGTTCCATGTTGCAACTACCAACTATTGCCTCGCCGCATTCCCAGTATTGGGACAGTCTCGGTAGCTCTTGTGGCGGCGTGCATTCTCAAACGTATCCATGATTAACCTGCCCCGTACTTTGAAACACTTCGGGCAGCGATGACCCTATATTGACGGCTCGGAACATCGAAGCGGCGGAATCTCTCCCGAAACGCTTCTGACTACGACGCACCAGCGGATAACCCAGCCGAGTCAAAACGTGATTCGGTTTGGAGAACGCCAGCATGTCATAGGAGACCTGATTTGTGTTCCGATCCCACTCGATCAGAAATCGCTCTTCGCCGCTCTCGACATGCCTCGGCAGAGTTCCGTAGGCAAAACCAAATTTCGTGATCGGCCCGGACTCGTCCACCGTGTATGCTATCCGACAGGAGTTGAGCCACCAGAAGCCCACCGCTCGGCCGATGATCGCCACGACCTGACCGACTTCGAGCGGAGTATCCGGCGACCACACATCGACCCAACCGAGTTGGAACTGCTGCCATCGCTGCAACGCAACCCTTGCAGCGTCAAAGACCGCTTCTCCGGTTCCGAGTTCGATTCGGGTGCGGTCTACCTTGAACCCGGCAGGGGGCGTCGTAGCGGTCGCTCCGATAGCCGAATAGCTGAAATCCCTAGCCGCTTGTTCGGCCACGAACCGGCTCAAAACGTCTGAACTCGGTTTCTGGAGGTACAAGGTTCGCATCTCGGCCCCAACCTGTTGCCGAGCATGCCCCTCGGCCATGAAAACGGTAAAATGTCGTTGTATCATATCTAAGGTATAAACCGTTGCCCAATCGAGAGCTTAACCGTCATTCAAGCCAGGGATCCAGTCTGCACCGATGGTTCTGCTGACGGGAGCCTCTGGCTAGGTTGGTGGACGACTGCTCCCACTCCTCGAACAGCAGCCCGTCTCCGTGCGATGCTTGGCCCGCAACCCAAACAAGTTGCGACCTCTGGTCAAGAGTTGAACAGAGGTTTTCCGGCGCGACGTTTTGGACCATGCTTCTCGACGCCGTCCTGCAAGGCTTCAGACGGCGCACTACCTCGTACATCTCATGTCGGGTCGGCTGACTTCGAGAATGCCGGTCTGCATCTTTTGGACGACAACTGAACATAGTTCTTTGTCGCGCTGCCCGTCCGCGGCCCTTTCTCCGCGCTAGCCTACTTGCCTTTTTGGGTTGGTTGCTTGATATCTTTGATACAGCCGTCGTCCGTCGGTACGGCTGTTCCAACTTGATCTACCGGATGAGTAAAGAGGTAGCGCCACACATCTTCGTGCATATAGCGTTGATTTTCTTTGTCGTAATAGGCGCGACTCCCGGGTTGAACGCTGCTGTGGGCAACATCGGCATCACCGCCCACATCAAAGTCGGTAATGAGTCGGCGAGTATTCCCATAGGGATATTGCGATTGGTCAACATTAACGATGGGGCCAAAGTTGTGCATGCCGAGCATTTCCCAGCTACGGCAGTAATGATGCCCGACCCATCCGCCGTCTAGCACGTGGGAGAAACCGAAGAAGCGGTTGGGCGGAGTCGCTGACGGTAAAGACTGCCAAGTTTGGAACTGGTCGCGCGGACCGCAAAAAGCGACAACGCGACTTACTCGAACATGCTTGGCGAATCGCGCCGCAGTGGTCGAGCCGTGGGAACTGCCAGCCATGATGACTTTGTCCCAATTCAAACCGCTGCCGTCGGATGTTAGAAACTGTCCCCACTTTCCCTGTGGATTCTTTTTGTCCAGCCATTTCACAAATTGAAATGCCCGCTCCATCATTCCATCGGGCTTTTCGATCGCAACTTCATCGCTGAAATCCATGCCAGTGGCAGCTTCGAGTCGCAAATCTCCACGGCAATGTTCGTCTACGGGCGTATCCTGGCAACAGGTGGAGAACCAACCGCGCGCGTAGTGTACGCCGATTGCGTGATAACCGTAGTTGTTAACTCGGTCGAACAACTGCGAATTATGCCCCATCATCCAAATTACCAATTCTCCACGTAGGGCGACTCGAGTATCGACCGACGCAAACTCAAGGTCAGCCGGCTTCCCGTCACGAGTGTCGATCAAGAAATTGATCTCTGGATAGGCCTTCACGCGCGTGTCAATTTCACTCGCACGCGCGCTCCACTTGTATTGTTGTGGATTCGAGTCGCTAACAGTGGGTGGTTGGCAGAATGCTGAAACAGGTAACAGGCAGAGCAACAGCCGAACAGAGCGGGTAAGGCAAGCGCGCATTGGAGATTCCATGGCAGTAGTTAGTGGGGGAAGCTTATTCGCTAACTGGAGCTTCTTTTAGAGAGGCCAAATAAGCAACAAGATCTCGGAGCTCGCGACGGGTTAGGTTTTTTAGCAGATCGATGGGCATAGCGGATTTGCCCTTTTTACGCGAAACAACTTCAGAAGTATCGATTCGCTGAAGCTTGGCTTCTGCGTCGATCAGCTCGATCGTGTCTGCATTTTCCTGTCGCAGGATGCCCGTGATGACTTGGCCATCCTCGGTCAACAAGACGACTGTCTCGAAGTTCTCGGCAATCTTGGCATCTGGATCAACGATCGACTGCAGTAAGTAGCGACTGTCTTTTGCTTTACCAATCTGTGACAAGTCTGGCCCAACTTCACCGCCCGAGTCGGCTACTTTATGACAGCGGACGCACGACAGCTCTGTTCTATTGAAAAATAAGTTCTTCCCTTTTTCTGGATCGCCGCCAATTTCGCAGTCGCGGTAAGATTCGAGCGATTCCTTCTCGACCAGTTGTTTCTCGAATGCGTTCAAGGCAGCGATCGAATCGCTTTGTACCCGTCCCTCCGCGGCTTCGATAATATTGAGCCAAACATCTGCGGGTAATTTCCCCTGCAGATAATCCTTCAACCCACGTTCGATCAGCTCAGTCGACGGTGGCGTTTCAATCTTGGCCAGCGTGTCCCAAGCCTGTTGACGCTCGCTGGGAATATCAGACCCCACGGCCGCAGCCAGCGCGGGCACAGCAGCCTCTTGGTCCAGTCTGGCCAGTATCGAAAGGGCATTTGCCCTCACATCCGGCTGCGTATCGGAAACCAGCGAGCGCACCAATTCAAGTGTTTTAGCCCCATTGAGCTTCACGTAGCCGGTTAGCGAACTGCTGCGAACAGTTGCACTGCGTTGCGTATCGCGGGCGAATTCTTCCAGCGAAGCAGCGATGCTCTCGATCCCCAGCGCCACCGCGGCAGAAATGGCTTTATTCAATTGGCGGTCGGAGCCGCTCAGAATCTGCACCATGTGCATTTGTAGCGCATCGGCTGCAGGCGCGGCTGAGCGAGTTTCCAACGGTGAGTAGCGATTCATAACTCGGTCCAACAGACCGGGATTCTGCCATGTTCCTAACATATCGATGGCTTCGATGCGCATTTCCTCCGATTGACGAGAATCGGCCGCGAAAGCGGCAATGGCACGCGCCTCGGCAGGGGAACCAATTCTGAAATTGGCATTCAAAACACGATGTGTCAAAGCATTGTCGTCTGGTGAAATCGTGCCGATTAATCTCGCCAGTTGAGGTAACGCATCCTGAAGTTCAGGAACATCGTGAACAGCGCGAGCTGCTTCCAACTGTACCTTAACCGAGTCGTCGTCTAAGAAAGCCGCGATCTCCAAGCTGTGGAGCTTTCGCAACGCAACCACTGCCGCTAATCTGACCGAATGCGAGGAGTGCTTGCGAAGAGCCGACAGCTTGGCTGGATCGCTACTTCCGATTCCTTGCAATGCCATGATTCCTGCATGCCGCAATCCAGGGTCTTGGTCGCTATTGGCCTCGAGCATTGCTAAGGTTGGGAGCAAGCCGCTGCTAACTTGCAATTTACCCACTGCCAAGCAGGCCGCGTACTGCACTCGCGGCTCCGGGTCGCCGATTAGACTAACCAATGCACCGGCGAATCGTTGAATGCCGACATCCCCAATGACAGCCACCGTAGCAGCCCGGACGTCGAGGTCTTGATCTCGAATTCCATCAGCCAATGCTTGCGCGACAGCATCCTGTAATTCCGGCTTGAGGCGTGCCGCTTGGCCGAGTCCCCAAACCGCCTGCAATCGCGGTAGAGTACCTGCGGCTGTATTGCCCAGTAGATCTACAAACTCCTCTATTCGACCGCGATGGGCTAACTCCCATTGAGCCTCCAACCGAATGCGTCGATCCACATGCTGCAGTAATGGTGCCAACTGCGCGGGAGAGAGCTCTGAAAATCCTACTGCGAGCAACTGCTGTACTTCTTTTACAATATCTTGCTTCTGAGCGTCTGGATCGGTGAAGCGATAGATCCGTCCCTTGCCTTCCCCCACCCATCCGTTTACCCAGTCGCACACCCATAGCGCGCCGTCGGGGCCGAAATCAGCATCTGTGGCAAGGATATTCCACAGCGGCTGCTCGCTGCGTTCGACAGACCAGAAAGCCCCCTTGGGCTGCGTACGAATCAAGCGAATTCCGCTGTTGCTTGCCCCTCCGCGAAAATCCACCATAAAGAAACAATTTGCATAGTCTCCGGTGAGCCCCGTGCCAGGGTAGCAGACCAGTCCCGAGGGACCATCGCCAATGTTTTCGATAGGCGGCACGATGTATGCAGGTGTTTCGGGTGAGAATGGATGCCAAATTTTCTCTCGATTGAAGGGACCGCGATCAGGCAAATACTGGTACATCATTCGCCATCCTGTGTCCCCGCCTTCCATCACGTTTACCCAACGTGCCTTGTCGCCGCTATCGGAATTGTTGTCACCAGTGAACAGGTAACCGTAGTCGTCGAAGGCCAGTTCCTGCGGGTTTCGCAGGCCGGTTGCGAATACTTCGAGATGGCTACCATCCAATTCGCAGCGGAATACTGCTCCGCTTTCGCAGTCCTTGAACTTTCCGGAAGCCGTTTCGATGTTGTAGCCCCGGTCTCCAATACTGAAATAGAGGCGGCCGTCGGGACCGATAATGAGCCCATGCGAATCGTGACCTCGAAAGGCTACGCGGACACCGTAACCATCTTGAAGAGCTTCCCGCTTTTCTGCCTTTCCGTCACCATCTTCGTCTGTTAACAGCCAAAGTTTTGGAATGCAAGTGAAATAAGCCTGGTTGCCACGCACAAGCACTCCCGCTCCTGTCCCCTCTTCGAGTTTGTTGAAACCCTCTGCGAAAATCGTTGAGCGGTCCGCTGCATGGTCTCCGTCCGTGTCTTCAATTAAACGGATTCTATCGTCGTGCGCGGTATACTCGTCGGCTTCCGAACCCAGCAAACGGCGATGGTAATCGATGCGATCCTGGACTGTTTCTGCCGAAAGGTCGGCCATCAACCATTCTTGATTGTGTTTGCGATTATCGGTCACGCCGCGATCTTGACGGAAGGACTCGCAAACAAAAACGCGGCCTTGATTGTCGACGAACATGACTACGGGGTTAGCAACGTCGGGCTCGGCTGCAAACAACGAGACTTCCCAATTTCTCGGTTTGCGAAAGCTGCCGACCGCCAATTCGCCTTCGTTCGATGCAGCAACAGGACGATCGACGGCCGATTTGCCTTCGCCACTCTCCGTCTTGCGGTCATCGCTCACGCAAGTGGCCGTGCCCAAGAGCAAAGCCATCGCAGCCACAATAGCAGAAACGCGATCGAGTAAGGCTAACTTAGGCATTTGAATTTGCAATCATCAATTCGAGTGGGGTTTTCAATAACACTGCACAACAGTTTAATTTGTTCGCCGTGGAGCGACAATGAGAAACAAAATGGCTCGCCCTTGGAATTGGCTCTACAATCAAGGTTTTGCATGCCACCTCCCCAGAGAGTTCGACTCCCCACTGGCGTGAATTCGCTCGAATGGGTGTTAACCGACGATGGCAGTCGAACTTTGGTCGACTCCCGCCTCGATGAGACTTTTCATAGTGGCTGTGGTGCCGTGGCTGAAACTCTGATCGTTTATCTAGCCAACAGCGGAGCATTGGAACGGCTCAGAAATGGAAGACCCACGGCAGTTTTAGAATATGGGTTGGGGACCGCAACAGGATTTCTGTTGACTGCCGCGTTGGCCGAATGTTATCAGACGCAACTCGACTACTGTGCGATTGAATGTTCGCTCTTGCCGGCTTGCCTGCTGAGGCAACTAAATTTGTCGGAATCGCTTCAATCCTGTATCGCTTCAGGGTGTGCACAGTCACCAATCCGCAATCCAGATTTTGCAATCCATGAGTTTCATAGCTTGCCAACACTTGGCAATGCATTCTGCGATTTTGTCGCGAGCTTGGAAGTTGTCGATGTTCCACAACTACACAGCGTGCGGTTTTCAGAGTTCGTCAAATTGCGTTTGGCGCTGGGAGATGCGCGGAGCTGCGATTTTGCCGTCAAGATGGGAATCTCTCCCGATAGCTTCGATGCAGTTTACTTTGACCCATTCAGTCCGGAATCGAATCCCGGAATGTGGTCCGACGACGTAATCAGCTCGGCGGCGAACAGCTTGCACTCCAGTGGCAAACTAACCAGCTACTGCGTGAAAGGATCTGTGCGCAAATCATTCGAAAAGGCTGGGCTCCGCGTGGATAAGGCGCCCGGTCCCATCGGCGGAAAAAGAGAAGTACTCGTCGCATCGAAATCTACGATGCCACAGGCGTCCGCAGATTAAACGACCTTCAAAATCACCACAGTAATATCATCGGCTTGCAGTTCGTTGCTGGCAAAGCGTGTCGATGCATCCATCAATTCTTGCACAATCTTGGCGGCGGATTGTTTGCGATGCTTTCGTGCGGTTTCAACCAGGCGGACATCACCAAACATCTCATGTTGCGGATTGCGTCGTTCGAGAATTCCATCGGTCGCTAAGATCAGCATATCACCACTGTGAACTTGTTCCACGCAACTGGTTTCTACACAGAGCTCCGCTAGAATTCCCAAAGGCGGTGCCGAGGCATCGAGTCTCAAACTAGTGCCCTCGGCTTTTAGTAAGTAACCGACGTGGCCGGCCCCCGCAAAGTACAAGCGATGTGCGCGAGCGTCATAGCGCGCCGCGAAAGCTGTCACAAATTCGCTGGAAGATACACAATCCAGAATCGCGCGATTACCATGCGTCAATAGTTCGCCCACATCATCGAGTGTCGGCGATAGACCTCTCAGCGACGCACGCGTGGAGGACATCAGCAGGGCAGGACCGACGCCATGGCCACAAACATCTGCAATCACTATCGCGGTTTCTTGATTGCGTAAGGGAAGGTAATCGTAGTAGTCTCCGCTGGTCCAAACAGCGGCTCTCGACTCCCCGCAAACGTCTATATTTGGCAACTCCACAGGCTTTGAAGGCAACAGCCTGCGTTGTATGCGTTGGGCCAGTTTCATCTCTTCTTCGGTTTCGCGAACAAACGTAGACAGTTGACGATGCTCTTGCCGCAAAGCCCTTTCGGCCTGTGCAATACGTTTAAAAAATGGCTCAATCATCGCCATCCCCGCTAATAGCAGAATCGAGGCCAACAGCGACGCGATGGCTGACAACCAGAGCGTCCGATTGCTGCTTAGGGTCGGAGCCTCAGCCCAAACTTCTGAAAGCGTGGTCAACCTTAGAATCGCCCCCACGCAAGCCGCTGATGACAACAAAAACCAAGCGGAGTAGATGCGATATCGAAAATTGATGCGGAGCGCGAGCCCTGCCGCTAACAATTGAGCAATCGCAGATAGAATGAGAGCAGTCTTGAAGGCCATTTAGTTATTGCGAGCTTTCATTGGACGCTACGTTTTCCCAGTCCCAGCTACGTAGTATAGTCGTTCGCAATGTCAGTCGTGGTACCGAGTTTGTATCGCGATCCTCGCCTGCATGAATGCCTAAGCGGCTTTCTGAGCTAACGCCGGCAAACGGATCAGGAAGGCTGTCCCCTTACCTACGGAACTCTCCACGCGAATCCGCCCACCATGCGCGTCGATGACTTCTTTGCAGGAAGACAGTCCGACCCCTGTGCCGCCCTTGCCAGAAGCATCCGGCCCCGATTTTGTTGAAAAGAAAGGGTCAAAAATTTTCGGCAGAATTTCGGGTGAGATGCCCGTACCAGTATCGCGGATTGAAAGAACTACTTCGCCCGATTGTGCATCCAAATGCAGACCAACTTTAACGCAGCCTCCCTCCGGAGTTGCTTGGCGAGCATTGACCAGTAGGTTGATCAAGACTCTCTGCAAATCGTTACCAATTGCATTAACCGGTGGCACATCTGAGAGGACAATTTCCAATGCGATGCGGTATTTGCGAAATTCTCGTTCCAAAAGTAGCAGCGTGTTCTCGATGATGCCCTTTAGGTCCGTGGGTTCCATTTGGCCGTTTCGATTGCGAGCCAACGACAAAATGCTTCCAGTGATCTTGGTTGCGCGGTTGGCAGCATCTAAGATTCTTGCGAAAGCCTTGTCGCGCGAGGGCTCGTCTTTGTGGCGTTGGCCCAGCTTTGCATAATTCAAAATAGTCATCAACAGATTGTTGAATTCGTGCGTGGTTGTGCTTGTCAATTCTCCAACAACCGCCATCCTTCGCGAATGATCCAATTGGGACCGAAGCAACTCGATCTGGGCCTGCGTGATGGTCTGTGCGCCGTTTGTTTGGCTGGCTTCGACCGAGGCATCGAGATGGGACGCGACTTGAAGATTCCGGCTGACAGGAGCAGGTTGCATATTCAGTCGATCTTTCCGGTTCGGGCGAAGCGATTCAAAAACGTGTGCTACTTCACTATCGGCGGGCGAGCAGGTAACTCTGCAGCCAACCGCCAGCAGACTTGGGATGGCGAGCACTGCGGGCAGGAACCGCTTGCCCGCCGTCCCCGCATAGCGGCTTTGGAAAGAACGCCTCAGCTTACTGACTCGACGTCGACTGCAAAGTTTACCAACCATCACCTCCAATTCGATTGTTTTCTGGCAACTTAATCACAATGATTCAAGTCGGACCCAGCCGAGGCTTTGCAGAGTGCTGGGTAGATCACCACATCAAATATTGGCTAAGTTCACGAATCCACATAAGCCGTCAAGACGACCTCGCCAATGCTTGCAAACAACCTGATCGTTTCGCATTGACCTCAACTCAAATCAACGAGTACTCTTCCGCGAGATTCTGCGAACGTCTGCCGCGACTCCCTTTGCCAGGATTCTGTTGGAAATACGCTTGATAGACTACTGGAAGACACCCCAGCCAACTCAGTGGCGCCCCTGGATGGTCCTTTTCACATGGAAATTGGTATGCCTTTTTTCATGCTTGATGGGCGGCTGCGCCACTTGGTCCAAAGAGAAATCTTCGAACCGCGAAGTCAATTTGCTACCGCCGCGACAGCTGAATCCCGACAGTCTCTTAATCGAAACCGTGCTGGTTCGTTTTCCCACAGGTTCCGAAGAGGAGTTGAGTAATCTTTGGCGCTTAAGCAACGAGGGTATTGCTGAACTCAATCTACGGCAACGATTGGACAAGAATGGCTTGCGAGCTGGAGTCATTTTGGGGGAGTTGCCGCAACTGATCCGCGATCAACTCGACGAGACGGCCAAGAAGCAAACCACCGATGCATTGGAGCACGCTGGATTGGCTGCAGACGTCGACAATAAGATGAGGCAATTACAATGTCGGGCCGGTCGGCGCAAGGACCTATTAGTAAAACCCGACATTTTGGATCCACTGATTGTCCTGTCCACGCGCGACGGCAAGCATGTCAATGGCGAGACGTTTGAGAGAGCCACGTTGCTCTTCGAGTTGCGGACTATTCCACATGGAGATGGAAGTGCCACGATTGAGCTGACTCCCGAAGTACAGCATGGCGAGCATCGCCAGACTTTTGTGAGTACTGAATTTGGTGTTCGCCCTGAAATGCGTCGCGGCTTGCACCGGTGGGAGGAACTAACGATCTCTGCTAAGTTAACTCCCGGGCAAATACTATTAGTGGCCAGCACCTTGCCACCCAAGGCGCTTGGCCAGGCGTTCTTCGTCTCCAAGACGGCCGACCATTCCGAGGAACATGTGCTGCTGTTGGTGCGACTGGCCGAATCGCAGCTCGACGACTTGTTTGCGCCCGAAATAGTCGAACAAGCGCATGCCATGTCCGAGCGTTGATAGGTGGTGGACGGTGGCATAGAAGACCAATGTTCGTTTTATTCGGAGTTGCGACAGATGTTAGCCTGCCTTTCTCAGTGCAGCGGGGCCGCTGCTCTAGCCCTGGCCTGTTTCAGCGGCGGAGTAGCTGCCGAACCCATAGTGCACGAATTGGATTCTCCGCGTCAAACCTCGCGCACAACGGTCCGAGTTCTCTTGCCGGATAAGTTGCCAAGAGCCAATGAGCCTCCTCTGCGAACTGTCTACATACTGCCGGTAGAAGCCGGAGAGGGTGCGCGCTGGGGCGACGCCCTAGCTGAAGTCCAGAAAAATAATCTGCACAACAAGTACCACTTAGCCTGTTGTTTCCCCACGTTTTCGGACTTGCCCTGGTTTGCAGATCATCCTGAGAATGCTAGTTTGCAACAAGAAGCCTACTTGTTGCGCGATGTGTTGCCGTTGGTCGAGAAAAACCATCCAATCCAAGGCGATCGCCAAGGTCGTTTACTGCTTGGGTTCAGCAAATCCGGCTGGGGTGCCTGGAGTCTGTTGCTGCGACATCCGCAAATCTTCCATCGCGCGGTTGCGTTCGACGCTCCGTTGATGATGGATGCACCCGGCAAGTACGGATCGGGACCGATCTTCGGAAATGCAGACAACTTCCGTAAGTATCAAATCAGCACTCTGCTAACGCAGCGCGCAAGTGAATTGCAGGACCAGCCAGCGCGACTGCTGCTCATCGGTCAAGGGAATTTCCACTCTGAGCATGTCCAAATGAAAGCTCATCTCGAGTCGTTGCATGTACAGCACGCTTGGCATGCAGGCAGCGTTCGCGAGCACTCCTGGCATAGCGGCTGGGTATCCGTAGGTTTTGACTGGCTCGCCGAGGAGCAGTTTTCCGCTTTGGGGCACCAACGCTAGTCATTTAGACTTCAAACAGTAATGTTGGCCCCCGCAGAGAATATTATTGAGACAGTGCTTAGGGAGCATCGGTGCTTGCATCGGGCGGATCGGTGTTGGGTTCTGTATCACTTGGATGTGGGGGAGTGTCGGCGGCGTCATCCGCCGCTGGTCGCGACCGATTTTCGCCACTGGCTGCACCACGACTCCCACCCCGACCACCGAAACCCTGCATGCCTGCCAGGAACTCCTCCTTGGTCACAATGCCATCGCTATCTTTGTCGATTTCGGCAACCCGTTCAGACATGCGACCTGAGAGCTCTTCGCCCTCGAGGACACCATTGTTGTCGGCGTCGCGTCGCGCAAAAATTGCGTCTGGATCAAACCCGCCGCCGGGTCCACCTTCGCCACCGCGTTGTCGACCGCCGTCGCCTGTTTCATTTGCAGAATCCGTGTTGGTCGATTCGTCCGACGCAAGTTGGTCATTCAACTCTGGCTTTCCCAAATCGCCCACTCTGTAAAAATACTGAGCCATTAACCAAGGTGCAGCAAAATAGGCGCCTATGCCTAGAATTGCGACGACTACCACGAATGGTAGAGAAATGGGGGATTTCCTTGCTCGTTCACGGAGCGGCTCGTTTTCAGCTGACATAAAATTCTTTTCAAAAAATCAGGAACTAATGGAATCTCATAGTAACAATGACAGACGTCAGTTGGATTCGTTTACTACCCTTTCCAGACGCCACGATCAGCCTAACGCTCTTTGCAAGCAAATACAATTAACCTTTTAGCATTGTGGGAAACGAATGCTACATAGCTTGCGGTAAGCGGGCTGGTGCCAACCAGTCGTTCGAGCGCGAACCTCAATCTGCACGCTGTTCCGTCCTTGGCCCAGACCGAGGTTGCTAGATATGTTGAAGCTGCGTCATAATGTGATGCGGGGTAAAATTTATTTTCGCAGGGATAGCGGCATGGAAGCAGTTTTAGCAGACGACCCGTTTGTCGATTTTGGGGAGGATCCACTTTATCCATTCGCCAGGGTGGGCCTTAGCCGCATTGATGGAACGTCTCCGGAGCAACTCAAGAATCAGGTGCGTCAATACTTGCCGCGAGTTCCGGGCGTGTACGGAATGCTTGATGCAATAGGCCGACTCATCTATGTGGGCAAATCGAAGAGCCTGCGCAATCGACTGCTGAGCTATTTCCTGCCGAATAATGAAGAGGACAAGGCCGGTAGGATTGTCCAGTCGACGTGCTCGATTGTTTGGGAGTATCAGCCGAGCGATTTTGCTGCATTGCTGCGCGAGCAGTTTTTGATACGCAGCTTCCAACCGCGATTCAACGTCCAGGGCATGCCTCGCCGTCAGCAGCCCATCTACGTCTGCCTGGGCCGCGGACCAGCCGAGCAGCTTTACACTTCGCGGCTGAACGACGCCAAGGCGATTAGCGCGGTCGGCCCGCTATTCGGAGCTTCGCGTGCCAACCGGGCTGTGGAAGTATTAAACCGTCATTTTCGCCTGCGCGACTGCAGCAGCAAGCAGCCCTGTAGTTTCACGGATCAATTGCAATTATTTGATATTCAATTGCGTCCAGGCTGTATACGACTGGAAATTGAGTCCTGTCTGGGACCATGTATATCTGCCTGCTCGCGGAGCGCGTACAGCAAGCAAGTCCTGCTGGCCAAAGCGTTTTTAGAGGGCAGCGATTCCTGTCCCGTGGAAGCTATACGGCAGGCCATGCTTCGCGCTGCAAGCAATCATCACTTTGAACAAGCGGTTGTCTTGCGCGAAGATCTCAAATCGATATCGTGGCTGGCGCGGCGCGCAAATGACATCGCCAGTGCTCGCGAAAACTTTACGTTCATCTACCCGGTTGCCAGCAGCGATGCGCCATGGCGACCAATCGGCGAGGATTCGCGGGCTATTTGGTATTTGATTCGCCGAGGAATTGTGGAAGGGGCCATCGCGGCACCGACTTCCGTGGCTGAAAAACGCCAGGTCCAGGGCCTAATCCAGAAATGGCTTGCCAGCGATAACTGTGTAGGTGCAGCTTTTTCACCTCGTCCTGAAACGCTTGCGTTGATCGCGAGTTGGTTCCGAAACAACCGAGCAGAACTAAAGAAGACATTTCTACTCAAGCAAAACGCTGCCAGAAAACCAAACTAGCGCGGTATTGCTTGGAGTCAGCGGTCGCCCAGGGCTTCGACCAGTTCGACCAGTGTGCGCACCATTACCCCCGTTCCGCCGGCATCCATGAAGTTTTTCGCCGAGTCGTAAAAGGCTGGCCCAGCAATATCTAGATGAACCCACGGAGTCTGGTCGACAAACTCCTCTAGGAATTTTGCCGCCGTAATGGCCCCACCCCAACGACCTTCGCCAACGTTCTTGATGTCGGCAACTTTACTCTTAATTTGTTCGGCGAAATGGTCGTGCATGGGTAATGGCCAGAGCATTTCTCCAGCCCGCGACGCGGCAGCTTCCACTTGCGATTGCAGTTCACCATTGTTCGTCATCAGTCCCACAATCTCGGTACCCAAGGCAACCAGGCAGGCACCAGTCAAAGTTGCCAAGTCGATAATCTGCGTAGGTTTTTCATCGAGAGCCACATTGAGTGCGTCGGCCAGGACCAACCTACCCTCGGCGTCCGTGTTGTGAATCTCAATGGTTTTGCCGCTGCGAGCGGTGAGTACGTCGCCCAGTTTGTAACAGTTTCCGCTGATCATATTCTCGACCAAGCCGATGACTCCAACCACAGGTGCATCGCATTGCAAAGCTGCGATCGTTTGCATGGCGCCCAGAACCGTGGCAGCCCCAGCCATATCGCATTTCATCGTGAGCATGCCATCTGTGGGCTTGATCGATAATCCGCCGCTATCAAACGTGACCCCTTTGCCGACCAAGGCAATGGGTGGGATTTGTTTTTTGCCGGGGTAGCGCAGAATTAGCAAGCGTGGAGGTCGAGAGGATCCAGCCGAAACGCCCAGCAGTGCTCCGCAGCGTTCCCGTCGCAAGCGTAGTTCGTCCCAGACATCGAGTTCCAGACCGCTGGAAACAGCCACTTCGGCGGCTCGTCGCGTGAACGACTCGGGAAACATATAGTTAGCCGGCAAATTGACTAACTCGCGTGTAAGCAGCATACCGCCTCCCATACTGGTGCCGCGTTCCAGGGCTACAGCGCTGATGGAAAACCAAATTTGCAGCTCGTTTGCATGCAGGTTTTTTTCGGCTCGAAACAAATCTTGCCCGACACAACCGTTCATGGCGCCGGCGATGGCTGCCGCTGCCACTGAATCGCTCAATACGCCAAAATCAAATGCGACGGACTCTCGGGCTTTATCTCCTAACCGCTTCGAAGCAGCGCCCGCGCAACGAAAAGCAGCAGCCGCATCGAAGCGATCTTTCTTGCCACCGCCAACGATGAGAATTGTCGGTGCGGCGATGCCTGGCAGATTGTAGAACACACTGACCTTGCCAACTTTCGGAGACAGCTCCTCCTGATCCGCTAAGACTTGCAGCGCTCCACCGGTTGCGTTATTCAATTCCAGGACCGAGCCGCTGAGTTGCTCTTCGTCAAAAGCGATAGCGACCACAGCGGAGCATGGTTGCGATACGACAGAACCACTGCCTGCAATTACGTTCATCATCTATTGCCCTAAACCTATTTTCAAAATGTGGTTGTGATTGGTGCCCTGTCGCCTTGCGTCGACACATTTAAGTTGGTTTTCGGCAGCGACACAAGCCAGCTAGCAGGCTGCGCGATGTGCGATTATCCAGGAATTTGCCAATGTAACGAGCCAACTTTGCTGGTAGAATAGAGTCATTTGTCCTGCCACCGAGAGCGGGACTCATTGCTGAACGTATTAGCCCTACCCCTGCATCTCACCCTTCAACTAGCCGACGTTCCATGTTCAAATTCAACACGAATGTGATTGCCAGCGGTGTGGTCATGACCGTGATTGCGATTTGTAGCGGGCAAGAGCGAAAACCGCTGGGTGCCGACTATTTTGAAAATCACATCCGTCCGATACTGGTTGCCCATTGCTACGAATGCCATAGCGAACAAGCCGGGCAGCAGCAGGGTGGACTGTTGCTTGACAGGCAGTCCGGTTGGGTTCAGGGTGGGCATAGTGGACGGGCTGTAGTTCCCAACTCACCCGAATCATCGCTGTTAATCGAAGCTGTGGGGTATTCCAAACCCGATCTGGAGATGCCTCCTGAGCAGAAATTGCCCGACGAATCGATCAAACATCTTGAAGCGTGGATTCGCGGTGGTGCACCAGGCCCGTTGCACGATCCGGGGGAAACCAAATTCTCCAGACTGGGCGATCAGGAATTGTTGTTTGCTGCAGCCCGGAAGCATTGGGCGTTTCAGCCTGCGATACAGCCCCCCGCACCATCAAGTCCCTTTAAGGGTTGGAACGAAAATGCGATCGATCAGTGGATCGCTCAGGGTCTAGTCTCCAAGGGCTTGACGCCATCGCCGCCCGCAGATGCTCGAACTTTGGTACGTAGAACCTATTTCGATTTGGTTGGCTTGCCACCCAGCAGGCAGCAAGTCGAGGCCTTCGAGCTGTCTCACGCACAAGACGCACCCAGGGCGATGAGCGAATTAGTCGACAAGCTGTTGCAATCGCCGGAATATGGAACGCACTGCGCGAGGATGTGGTTGGATGTAGCTCGCTACGCCGATACTGACAGTTTCTACCGCCTCGACACGCGCACGCCGCATTACTTCCCGTTTGCGTTCACGTATCGAGATTACGTTATCGATGCGTTCAACGGCGACAAGCCTTTTTCGCAATTTGTAAAGGAGCAATTGTCGGCGGATCTGATCGGTTTTGACGCAGAATCTCCAGAAATCGCCGCGTTGGGATTCCTGGCGGTAGGCCCCCACGCCAATCGTTCGCAGGAGGAGTCGCTAGACGATTGGATTGACGTGACCACCCGTGGACTAATGGGATTAACCGTGGCCTGCGCCCGCTGCCACGACCACAAATACGAACCGATTCCGACAGCCGACTACTACGCGTTGCGAGGCGTATTCGCCTCTGTGAACCGGATCGACGCTCTCGACGAAAAAAAACTGCCGAGGTTGAGCAGCTATAACCCGACGGCAGCAGATCGGGAAGCCTATCTCAAGGAACGTAACAAGATCGATGCGAAGATTGCTAAAGTGGGCGGTCAGAAAGTCCAGAATAAAAATCAACCGGCTGCTTTAAAAATTCGCGAGACGGAACTGGCAGAATTGTTGCTATTCCACCCTGGCGCACCGGCACACGCGATGGTAGTGAGCGAGAAATCGGATCCGCCGCCTGCCTTTGTCTTTGTGCGTGGTGATGCGAGTGCACGCGGCGAACCCGTTTCGCGCAGATTCTTGAGAGTTCTTGAACCGGAACCCAAAGAATTTCCAGCCAATGCAAGTGGAAGGAAAGAATTAGCCGAACGCATTGTTGACCCGAACAATCCCTTGACGGCTCGCGTTTACGTCAACCGTGTGTGGGGGCAATTAATGGGTTCGTATCTCGTAACCACCGCTTCGGACTTTGGTTACCAGGGAGCTGCGCCGAGTCATCCGCATTTGCTTGATTGGCTGGCCATTGATTTCATCAATCACGGCTGGTCGACCAAACACTTGGTAAAGATGATTGTATCGTCGCAGTGCTACCAACAGCAAAGCTGTGGAGATAGCACACAAGCCGAGCTCGATCCGGAGAACATTCAGCTGTGGAGAGCCAACAGAAAGCGGTTATCGATTGAAGAGTTGCGCGATAGTTTGCTCTGCGTTTCTGGAGACCTCGACCTGTCGGCACGGGGTAGGCCTGCATCCTTGTGGGGTGAACACTATACACGACGCCGAGCTGTGTACGGTTTTATCAATCGTTTTAATTTGGATCCGACATTGCTATCCTTTGATTTTCCATCCCCGATGCAGTCCCATCCGCAGCGAGAGGAGTCTATTGTTGCACCTCAAGCTCTGTTTGCAATGAACTCACCTATAGTGCGTGACCAAGCATCGAGCCTGGTGCGTTCCCCAGGTTTTGGCGAATGTGGTACCGATCGCGGCCGCGTTGAATACATGTTTTGGACGGTATTGCAGCGGGCACCCCAGGCAGGTGAGGTGCAGCGAGTTCTAAAATTCGTGACACAGCAAACCTCGCCTGCGATAAGTTCAGGCAAGAATAGTCGGCCCACCGCATTGCCGTGGGAGCTAGCCGTTCAGGCGCTGATGATGAGCAACGAGTTTCAATATGTGGATTGAGCCGATGGATTGTTTACGAGACGCTTTGATTTCACGCCGCAAACTTTTGCAGGCCTCTACGATTGGTACGCTGGTACTGAGCGATTTGATGTCAAACGCTCAACCCAGCATGGCTGCCGAGAGCAGTATTGCAGAAGGGCCGTTGTCACAGCGCCCGCCGCATTTTGCTCCCCGCGCCAAACGCATCATCCATTTGTTCATGAACGGTGGACCGTCGCAAATGGACACCTTCGATCCCAAACCTGAACTAAATCGCTTGGACGGCCAAGAGTTGCCCGCTTCGGTACTGCAGCAGTTGCAACCGACCCAGAGAAATCGAGCCGGAAATATTTTTGGTTCGCCATTCCGGTTTCGGCAATACGGCATGAGCGGGCTGCCTGTGAGCGAACTCTATCCGCACGTGGCCCAACACGTCGATGACCTGTGCATTATTCGTTCGATGCAAGGCGAGATTGCTAATCACACTCCCGGTCTGTTGCTTACCAACTGTGGGCATTCGACCTTGGCGCGACCTAGCTTAGGCTCGTGGTTGCTCTACGGACTAGGAAACGAAAGCGATGAGCTGCCGGGTTACGTCGTGTTGTGTCCTCGCGGATCACCCACGGCCCAATCTCGCAATTGGACTAGCGCATTTCTTCCTGGGGTTTTTCAAGGCACTCACATTGACACTGAGTCCGGTGAAAAACAGATTGTCCCCAATCTGACCCGGGACGACATTCGCCCGGCGGCTCAACGTGCGCAATTAGCATTGACTCAGTTCTTGAATCAGCGTCACAGCCAGGAACGCCCTGACGACACACGGCTTGAAAGCCGCATCCACTCGATGGAGCTGGCGTTTCGGATGCAGGCTGCTGGCACGGATGCGTTCGATTTATCCCAGGAAACGGTTGCGACGCAAAATATGTATGGCGATACGGTGCAGGGCAAGAACATGTTGATCGCGCGTCGATTGGCGGAACGCGGCGTCCGTTATATCCAGTGCTATCACGGAGCCGGTCAGCCTTGGGATAATCACGCCTCCATCGTCACCAACATACGTCGATTGGCTCGTGAGTCAGATCAACCAATCGCGGCGCTGCTAACGGATCTCAAACAACGCGGAATGTTGGAAGAAACACTGGTCATCTGGGGAGGCGAGATGGGACGAACTCCGACAGTGGAATTAGGAAAGGACCGCGCCAAAGTAGGGCGAGATCACCATATCGACGGCTACACGATCTGGCTGGCGGGTGGCGGCTTTCGCGGCGGTATGAGCTACGGAGCGACGGACGATTTGGCGATGGGGATCATCGAGCACCCCGTCCTGATGCACGATTTGCACGCCACTTTATTGCATCAAATGGGTTTCGATCACAAGTGATTGACCTATCGCTACTCGGGGCGAGACTTTCGCCTGACGGATGTCTATGGAAAAGTTCTCCATACATTGCTCGCATAAATAATTCGAATGGTATTCAGCTGAATTCGTATGCTTGGAACTTTGTATTCTCTGTGTTTGTGTGGTAAATCTATTTCTGCCTCAGGGAAAAAAATCGCCAGCAGGAATGTCCTGCTGGCGATGGTCGACGACATGAACGTGTTCACTCAGTCACGCCAAGCTAGATGTGATCGTTCAAGTTCAGCGCTGGAGCGTGGCGGACGTGATCTGTATGTTCCACATGTTCCTGCGCAGGTAGGTTAGCGTGTGGGAAGATTTTTTCCTGTATCATGAAGACGCCAGCGCCGCCGAGATAGCCAACCAGCGCCCATAGCGAAACTCGCTTGATGTACCAAATAAAATCAATCTTTTCGAGTCCCATGGCGGCCACACCTGCAGCCGAGCCAATGATGAGGCAGCTACCACCTGTTCCAGCACAATAAGCCAGGAACAACCAGAATGTGTTATCTCGTGGGAAGTCATACATGCCGATTCCTGCGGCTACGAGCGGCACGTTATCGACGACCGCTGATAGTAGCCCGATAATCAACGCGACAACCTGCATATTGGCCACGTTTTCCGACAGCCATGCGGCGACGTATCGCAGCACGCCAGAAGATTGCAACGTGCCAACTGCCAGCAGAATCCCCAGGAAGAACAAGATACTAGCTGTATCGATTTTCTTTAGAACACCTACCACGTTGGTGCTGGAACGAGTGGCTTCGTCGAGATCATGCTTGACAAATTCTGAGATAATCCAAATAACGCTCAAGCTAAACATCATGCCCATGAAAGGCGGCAGGTGTGTAACCGACTTGAAAATTGGAACGAAAATCAAACCACAGAAACCGAGTGCCAAGAACAGATTGGAATGCCAAGCCTTCAGCGTTTTGTCGTGATGTTGCTCGGACCGTTCAGGACGCTCGACATCACCCTTGAGCATTAGCGATGCAATGATCAGCGGAATGATCATGCAAGTCAGGCTGGGCAATATCAAGGACTTCATCACCTCTACGGTTGAGATCTTGTCACCGATCCACAACATCGTGGTGGTTACGTCGCCGATGACTGTCCAAGCACCGCCCGCATTGGCGGCGATCACGATCATTCCGCAGAAAAATAGTCGAGTCTCACGATCTTTGACGAGTTTCTTCATCAGTGAAACCATGACGATGGTGGTCGTCAAGTTATCTAATACTGAAGACAGAAAAAACGTCAAGAAGCAAACTGTCCAAAGCAGTCTCACTTTGTTCAGCGACTTGATGCGATCGGTGATGATCGAGAACCCCTCGTAGGCGTCGACGAGCTCTACGATCGTCATGGCTCCCATCAAGAAGAACAGGATATAGGCGATTTCGCCGATCAGCGGCAAAAACTGCCCCTCGATCGCGTAGTGCAGGGCTAATTCGTGGCCCTCGGCATGTCCTCCAGTAGCCGCCATTTCTGCGCGGAAGAGATCTGGAATTTGATCGGCTGGCAAGAGTGTATCGAGCCCCAGCACGTAGAGCGCCCAACATCCAGCGCCGATGAACAGGGCGGTCGCCGCCTTGTCGATGTGGAGCGGATGTTCAAGGGCAATAACGATATAGCCCACGACAAACAGTAAAATGATTCCGGCAAGTAGCATGACTGAGACTAACTCCGTGAACTGAACGTAGTTTGCAGTGTAATTGGGCTGGGGCTACCGCTCGAGACTGCTGGCTTCACATCGGCGTACCCACCACATGGGGGCGCAAGAACATCTTGCAATGCTCGCCGCTAAGGAATACCACACGCTTAGCGATTAGTGGAGCCCTGATGAACTTTCCTGCTAGACAATGTACAGAAATCTGGCACTTTGAGCAGCTTTTTCCTGTAATAACTACTGTGCGGATCAATCGCAGGCCAGAACAACCGATCCGTCGCCTTGAAGACGACTCGATAAGGTGCAGCAAGCCGCAAAGCAGAGATTTTCTGAAATCGATTTTTGAAAATCCGTTGGAAGGCCACTGGAACTCGACGGTAACTTGATCGAACATAGCAGGCACGCGAAGTTGCCAACCAGGGCACCTAAGGGCGGCGGAGCGGCGGCGATTATTCCGCAAGCCCCGGTTAACCACACCTCAACAATTCATGGCTTGGAAAATGACAAAATATCTTAGTATGTCGGTTGTGCAGGCCCGGTCGCTTCTGGGGTTACTGCTGTTAGGCGTAAGTTGCCAAATAGGTCGCTGCCAGTCTAGCAATGCCCCGGTCCTTCAATTGGAAAAACAAGACCACATTTGCCTGGTCGGCAACGAGCTTGGGGAGCGAATGCAGCATCATAATTTTTGGGAGTCGCTGTTGCACAAGCAATTCGCCGACAAAGATTTGACTGTTCGCAATCTCTGCTTTCCAGGCGACGAGCCCGTGACGCGAATTCGGTCGAAGGACTTTGGGAGCCCCGAATCGCATTTGAAGCACAGTGGCGCGACGGTTGTGCTCTACTTTTTTGGATTCAACGAATCTTTCAAAGGGGCGCAGGGCATAGCTCAGTTCAGCGACGAGCTTAGAGATCTGGTGGAAAGCACAAAAAGCAACGACTTCAGCGGCAAAGGTGCGCCGCGCGTAGTCCTGATCTCGCCCATTGCATTCGAGAATACAGGCGACGCCAATCTACCCAATGGCGAAGTTGAAAATGTGCGATTGGCCGCATATACCAAGGCGATCGAAACAGTTGCCAAAGTGGCTGGAGTCGGCTTTGTTGATTTGTACACTCCGACCAAGAAACTATTTGAAGCAGCGGACAAGCGTTTGACACTTAACGGCTCGCATTTGAACGAAAGTGGATACCAGGCACTCGCTCCAATTTTGATGCAAGGACTGTTTGGTGTCTCTCCGAGTGCCTCCGAAGCAGAATTGGCCAAAATCAAACGTGAAATAGACGACAAGAATTTTCATTGGTGGCACAGGTATCGCGCGGTCAATGGTTTTTCCATCTACGGTGATCGCGGTTTGGCTGGGTCCGATGGTACCTACAATAATCGCGATGTTATGGAACGCGAACGCGCGATCCTCGATCAAATGGCAGCCAATCGCGACGCGCGGATATGGGCGGTGGCGAAGGGGCAGGCGGTAGCTGCCGATATCGACGACAGTAACACGTTGCCATTTATCGAACCCCGCACCAACGTCGGAGGTCCGGACGACCAACAAGCCAAAGCTGGCAAGCTGGGTTCGCTGAATTACCTCAAGGCATCCGAGCAGCAGAAGCTGTTCAAGCTGGCGGCTGGCTATGAAATCAATCTGGTCGCCTCCGAAGAACAATTTCCCGAGTTGGCCAACCCGGTTGCCATCGACTTTGACAATCGGGGCCGCCTATGGGTCGCTACGATGGAGTCCTATCCGCACTGGAAACCCAAGACTGTCCTTAACGACAAGCTGTTGATTCTGGAGG
>JBGSTP010000170.1:0-10079 GCA_041736515.1 Pirellulaceae bacterium | reverse complement strand
AATCGTAGCCACCCGCTGCCAAGCGGTGGAGAACTACCGAAAGGCATCAACCGTCTGGCGAAGGTAGCTACGGAAGTCGGTGGAATCGTAGCCACCCGCTGCCAAGCGGTGGAGAACTACCGAAAGGCACCAACCGTCTGGCGACGGTAGCTACGGAGGGCATCAACCGTCTGGCGACGGTGGCTACGAAAAGTAAAAACTGGCGCATTCCAACCAAGACTAAAGCCACGCGCTTATCCTAGAACCTTGAACTGCTTTTCCGAGAGGGCAGCATAGCAATCCGGCAAGTCGAAATGGCGCAGTACGTCGAATGGTAGGTAGGCCAACGGTAGTTGGTAGTCTTCGTTGATCGCCAGCGAATGGAATGATTCCAACGGCTCGTGCAGTGTAACCGAACGCAGAGTATTTCCTAACAGCGAATCGCTCAACACGGCTGCCAAAGCAGCCGAAGTTGCTCCCCATCCATTGCCAATCAAATCAACTTGGTCGTAACCATACGATTGCATCCACTGTAGTACGCGTAGCACATCCCAAGTTTTTTGCCCCAGATACGATCGACCTAACATCAAACCATGAACTGCATAGAAATAGTCGCAACCATAGGGATTATCGAAGCTCTCATGGCCACAGGTGTTGGGTAGCGATTCACCAATGCCACGGACATCGCAGGTAAAACAAGCTTGTGACGAGTTACTTGCAATCTGCTCGCGCAACCAGTTTTCGCTGCGTAGCTCTGCGTCCGCCGACCGATGCGAAACGTACAGTGTTGCCTGCCGACCAGCGCGCGGCGGTCGACCTTGATGCGGTTGTTCAGCTAACAGATAGGAAATCGCGAAAATGCCGGGCTCGGTCTCAACTGCGTAAGTAGTCGCGCGAGACATAGGGTACCCTCGACTACCGATTTCGCGCAGGATGCGGAAATCGGGCGGCTCCACCGGAAGCTTGCCTGAAATATTGAGCACGCTTTGTACTTTTCTGGGCAGCTCGGTCGCCGATATCCGGCCACGTTGTTGGCGCAGCAATTCAGCGCTCGCGCGAGTAAAGCTAAATACCGTGGATGGTCGCAACTCCGCAACCTGTCCACTCTGGGTACACCAAAGCGTCTCATCTTTCTCGATTGTTAGCTCTGGTTCGGTTGTTGCTTCGGAAACTCCTGTCACACGGTTGAACCAGCGATACATAGCCTCGCGATTTTCAATCGAATAACCATGGTCGGTTGGTCCAACATGCAAAGAGATATTCTCCGGATGGCCCAGCAATGTGTAGAGGTGCTTCAATCGACGATAGGCCTCTTCGCTACCACGCACATCGAAGAAATCGCGTTCCTTGGCTAAAATCACAATGGGCTTGGGTGCAAGCGCAGCCAGAAAATCCTCATGTTCCAGACCCAGCGACAAACAATGCGGAGGACATTGCTCAGTATCGGCGGGCAACTCGTTCTCGGCGTTGTGCAAAAATGTGGTGACAAAACAGGCTGGGGCTGCCATGGTCCAACGCGACTCGACGCCACACAACCAGGTTGTCATAGTGCCTCCGCCCGAATTGCCGGTAACACCAACATGCCGGGGATCTATTTCGGGGCGAGATAATAAATAATCGAGCGCGCGGATACCATCCCAGGCGCGCCACATGCCGAGAAACTCGCCAACGAGGAATTGTTGATTACCCGCTTGAATATGCTCGCGAACTCCCGCACCGTATTTCGATTTTGCACTATCGACAGGATACTGCAAACGTTCTCCCTGTCCGATCGGATCGTAGATCAAGCATGCATATCCCTGCCGAGCCAATCCCTGTGCAAACGACTGGTAGGCTTCGGCGGCTTTACCATTGGCTGAATGGCCACAGGTTCCCACCACTGCCGGCACTTGGCCAGCCCGCTTTGGCAAATAAAGATTGGCGGTTACCGGAAAATTGGGACGACTATCGAAAATTACCTTTTCAATACGATAAACGTCCCGTTCGACGACACCCGTTATTCGCGGGTTGAGAGCCGTTTTTTCCGGTTGGGGTCCAAAGCAATTTGCAATTTTTTCTTTGACCTCGAGCACATAGCGCTCCGCATCTGCCTTGTCCTTGAGTTGCTCCTTTGCCAAGACCGACGCCGCATTAGCTCGACGAACATTCTCGACCAAGAACTCTTGCATGATGCGCGGAAAGCGATTGAGCGCTGTTTTGGCGTCATCGGCGGCAAAAGCGTGTGTCTCTAGCCGTGCAAGGGCGATCGCAGACAGTCCAACTAAAGCATGTGAAAAGCTACGTCGATCGATTGCACGAGGCATAGTGAAGGCTCCGAGGAATGTAAGGGGCGTTCGAGGATTGGAGGGTGAGGGCCGAGGGGTGTCTAAGATCCGCGTAGGAGACCGGGTGTGATATCTATATCGAGCGACGAAAAACTTCCTCGCTCCACTTTTTCCCAGGCGATGGCTCCCATTACCGCATTGTCCGTACACAGTTCCCGCGGTGCAACTACCAATTCAGCGCTATTTCGGTGAGCCATGGCATCGAGTTGCTCGCGCAACAAATCGTTGGCGGCGACGCCACCGCCTACACACAACCTCGATAGACGCGTCTTTTTCAACGCCAACTCGGCTTTGCCCACAACACACTCAATGGCAGCCTGTTGAAAGCTCGCGGCCATGTCGCAGCGGACCTGGTCGGAAAGATTCAGACTTGAAAAATCCTGCTTGCCCGAACCGACCAATTGATACCGCACCGCAGTCTTTAGCCCAGAGAAGCTCAGGTTCAACGTTTCCCGATCGCTCAACATCGGTCGGGGCAGGGGATAGGCCGAACCGTTTCCGCGCAACGCCAGGCGACTGACTTGAGGTCCGCCCGGATAGGGCAAGCCGAGCATTACAGCTACTTTGTCAAAGGCTTCCCCAACCGCATCATCAATGGTGCCGCCCAAATACTTCCAATTCTCTGCATCCTCACAGCGATAGAGATTGGTATGGCCGCCGCTAACGACAAAGCCCACGCAGGGATAAATGTTGGTCGCATGACTGAGTTGGCACGCATAAATGTGAGCTTGTACATGATTCAGCGCTACTAGAGGTCGATTCCAAGCAACGCACAGGGCCTTGGCCGCAGCCAACCCCACCAACAACGAACCAGGCAATCCTGGCTCCGTCGCCACCGCAATCGCGGCCAAGTCTCGCGGAGACACACCCGACTGTTCAAAGACCTGGTTGACTATGGGCACAATCCGCTCGAGATGCGCGCGGGCAGCCAACTCCGGTACAACTCCGTGATATTGCTGATGGATCTGTTCCTGGCTAGCAACTGCACTCGCACAAACTTTACGATCGCGATCAATGATTGCCGCTGCAGTCTCATCGCAGGTCGTTTCCAGGCAAAGCAAATACTGTGACAAATTAAACTCTCGCGATCAATGCAAAACCGAGTCCAGAAAAGCTGGTAGTACCCTGCGCAAAAATGCTATTGCGCAACTGCAATTCCCACTTCACGCAAGAAATCCATCGTAAAAATGCCTGAATCATGGCCGTCGGAAAACAGGATGTTGTAAGCGTAGTTGCCCACCGGTCGCATGCCTTCAATTCGCAGCGGTTGCGCTTCAGCCAAGGACAAAACCGGCAGCGATAGCGGCTTCTTGTTTGTTTCCGCAGATTTTTTTTCTCGGCACGTGGCGCAGGGACACTTGCTTCGCAAATCGCCGGCCAAATACTGCAGCGTCGCTCCGTCGCTCCATTTAATCACGATGGAAGCTGTACTGTTTCGATCAATTGCGGTGGGAAATAAATCCATGACTGACACTGAAATATATTGCCGAGTGACGTTGAAACTGCGGCCTATCATATTCGCCCGACGGCACACACGCGAGGACTGCGGCAACTGCAAGCGATGATATGGGAACCCCATTAAAGAGCGACCGCAAACTTGGATTCCGCGTTTGCTAAGCGGCAACCGCATGCCTGCCCAACAACTCGCGCTCGTAACTAGCAAACAATTCTACTAACTCGCTCGCTGTAGGGCGGTCGCAGGGCCACTCCGCCTGCATGCACCTTCCTATTGGCGTCGCCGCAAAATTTCCCGCAGCCAATTCATCAATTACCACCGCTGCCGAGTAGATGTCCTGCGCGGAGGAAACCTCGCCCGCACGCGCACACTCCGGCGCCTCGTACGCGATCCCCGGAGTGCGAGACTCAGAATACTCTCCTATTGGCTCGCATTGACCAAGCCCCAACAAGTGAATCTGCTTCGCCGAATCTACCCACACGTGCTCGGGGCGCAGCTGCGTATGAGCATATCCTAGGCGGTGCAATTGGGCGAGTTGCTGCAGAATCCTGCGGGCCAGCGATACCCATGTCAAACTTGACAACATCTGGGTTTGACCGGCAAGCCAATCGTCGAGCGGTTCGCCTTCGAGACGCGGAAAAACTAACGTGGGTGCCGCGGCATCGAGCCAGCTATCGGTCAATAAATTCAGCCGAGTCGCCACAGCCGCTTGGCGTTCAAAATAAAGCATGTCGCGATCGTTACTGCTTGGGCTACCTTTACTTGCAAGGCCCATGTTTAGAATGCCTCTATCTAGGATTCTGGTGCTGGGGCACAAGATCTTCGCAATATGCGTGCTGCACCCGGCAGCTGCGAGCGGTGAGCAATAAACGAATTGCCATCGTCTCGACGCGAACTGGCGCGCTCGTTTCAAATGCCCGTCGAGCTGCCATCGGGAATTGATCAGTCCTGTTTCAAAATTTGCTACTTGCACCGCTCCATCCCAATCAAGCTACAACGCGAGTTCCACCTCGTACCGCATCGGCAAATCACGAACGCCACGACAACAATTTAGCTGCATCTGCGACGAGTTGACAAAATTGGTAAAGTGGTTGTTCTGGTGGTGAATTCTTCAAGTTTCCCAGGTCTTTATAGTTAAACTTGAATGCGAGCGGTCTGTACGTGTAGCAGCCTATCGATTCGCCGTGCTTGCCACAACTTGACGGGTCAGCGAGGGACCGATTGCAGATTCCGTAATTACGACGAAAGTCATTTACTCGCTGTTCATTTTTTGAGGTTGCGCTATTTTTGAACTTACCGGCCAAAGACGCCAAAGGCCCAGCAGATTACCTCGCCCAGCCCATCGGGCTCATGCAACCGAACCAAGCTCTCGCAACGCGTGTCCCGTTTCCAAGCAGCATATCGCACTCCCGTCCAGCTGAAATAAATCATGAAAAACAACAGTTCCGATCAAGACTATGGGTACAAGAGCGTCCTTCAGCGGCAGACGGAGGGCATCTCCTGGCTGCCCTTGGGAGAAAACCAACAGCCCATCACCGTGATTGGCACCGAGCGCATTGTCGACGGATTCGATGACAATTGCCTGAAGCAGGCCATCAATTCTCGATTGGCACCTGGCGTTTCCGACCTGGTGCTCAACCCGGATGCGCACTTGGGTTACGGTGCCCCCGTAGGATGTGTCATGTCTTCGCCGACGCACATCTATCCTGGTCCTGTTGGCGTAGACATCAAATGCTCGATGAGCCTCTTGCAGACCAATGTGCCCGAGGACGCAATTGTGGATCGTCGCGTCCGCCGTGAGTTGATCAAGGCCATTTGCCAGCGCATTCCAACCGGTGCAGGCAAAGGCCAACGCGATGTTCCCAAGTCGCGCACGGTCGACGAGCGTTTGGGGGCGGAACTAACCGTCGAAGGTGCATCCAAGAATGTGCTGCGCAAGTTGGGCATACCTGCGGACTGGGCCACACGCTGCGAGGACTCAGCACACCGCGCGCCGGATGAATCCATCGACTCATTGGCAAATCGCTTGGACAAATTGCTGCGAGAAGAAAAACTGCGTCGCTTTCCAACTCAGGTTGGACAATTGGGCTCCTATGGCGGTGGCAACCATTTTGGTGAGTGCGAGGTCGTCTCGATTTCCGCTGACGCCAACATGCAGAATATTGGCCAACATTTTGGATTGCAGGATGGCAAAGTCGCTTTTCTGTCGCATTGTGGATCGCGCGGTCTGGGGCACACCTTAGCCAGCCATCAATTTAAAACCATGAAAGATCGCTTCAAGAAAGTCGGGTTGGGCTTTCCGGGCGGCGACGCAGATCTGGTCTATGCGGAGATTGGTACGCCGGAAGCCTTCAATTACCTGTGCGATATGGCCCTCGGTGCGAACTTTGCGACAGTCAACCATCTGTTGATCAATCAGCTTGTGTTGGAAGCTTTCCAGCAGGTGCTCCCAGGTACTCAGGGACAGCTTGTGTACTTCATTAGCCACAATATCGCGAGGAAAGAAATGCATGCCGAACAACTGCAGTGGGTGCATCGCAAAGGTGCCACCCGCGCTTTTCCGGCTGGACACAGCGAACTTGAACGAACGCCCTTCGCTCAGACCGGACATCCCATTCTACTACCCGGCAACCCGCGCGATGGATCGGCCGTGATGGTTGCGCTGCCTGGTGCAAGCAAAAGTGCGTATAGCGTTAACCATGGTGCGGGTCGCGCTATGTCGCGGCGGGGTGCAAAGAAGAATTTGGATCAAGTGGAAATCGATCGCGAATTGGCGGAGCACGACATCCTTAGCAACTGCCGCTGCTATCCTCGCGACGAAGCACCGGCCGCGTATAAAGACTTCAATGAAGTCTTGAAAAGCGTTCAAGTCGCGGGACTTGCAGCCGAAGTCGCGCGCTTGCGAGCCCGTTTCGTCATCAAAGACGACTCGGATCCCGACGACTAGCTTTCCGAGCTCGAAATTCCGCGACAGCTTCAGTATCGATGGCTATTGTGCCGACGATAGGAATTATGCGGTCTCGCAAATCAACTGAGTCAGTGCTAACACTTGACCTGGGCGCTGTTGACCAATGCGGCTGTTCTGCATCGAAGTTGGATCGTGTCCTCAAACACGTAGCGTAGCAAGAATAGAGAATATGCGAGATTTGCCTTCAGTTCTTTGCCGATTCTGTCTCGGTACAGCCGTTGCTATGCTAGCGAGCGTTTGCCAAGCACAAGTAGTGGATGCTGACCGCCAAAAGACCGGGCCCAAGTCAGCAAGCAGCGGCGTTTCGATTCGTTTCAACCTCTCGCGAGAAACGTCTGCAGCAGTGGCCGCGCCGGAAGCGACTGGCAGCGCAGCGACTGGCAGCGCAGCGACTGGCAGCGCAGCGACTGGCAGTACAGCGTCCGGCAGTACCAGCCAAGTTCCGTTCGCCAAAGTACAGTTCGAGGAATCTCTAGAGCTAAGTCCCTCTTCGAATGGTACCGGGGCGACTAGCAATACTTCGACTGGCAAACAACTATCGCTCGACCCACCCTCGTTGGTTCTGCCTGATCCGTTGGATAGAGCGACTGAAACACAGCCCGGTTCCGATCGCTCATCGCTGCTCATAATGCCACCGGCAACAGGAGTCAAACCGCCGACTCCAATGAAGCTATCGCCAGCGAAACTGTCGCCTGCGAAATTGTCGCGAACTCCGGCCCCACTTCCAGACAACAGCCGGGCGCTACGTTTGGCACCAACACCGACCAGTAACGAAGAACTGCAGGCCTCGCAACTCAAAACACAGGAGCCATGGAGTGCATCGCTGAAGTTTAGCGATCAAGTGGCCATATCGCTTAAAAAGCAATCGCAAGCCGACGCGTCCAACGAATGTCCCGGTTCGCCGGATGCCACCGCTCCAGTTCCCGTCTCTGACCCTGACGACGTGCCCCTCGAACAGGAGGAACATCCCTACGATGCGCCAGCAGCCAAGTCGACTGCTGCACCGCCGACCATATCCAACCAGAGCAACGAGCGATTGACTGCGCGAGATCGCCAGATTCAGCTGGGAATCCAACAATGCTTGCAGTATTACCTGGAGCATCCGGAGAACACGACTCGCCGCGGCCCATGGGCGCTCATGCACGCTGCGCTGCCGTTTGGTGTAGAAAGCCAGGTCATCGCTGGCGGGCGTACCGTCAACACGATTGGCTGGATGAGTTTCAATGGTGTGTGCGCCAAACAGCGTCTGTTCCAGCCTACGCGACAGGGCTTTCGCACAAATGTCGGCCCCGGTGTTCAAGGACACGAGGGGCAATTTCTAGCGATCTTAGCGCAATCGAGCGTCAGCGGCGATTATCCGCTGCAGATCGGCAGTCGACGCTACACCGTCATGGATTTGGCGAGGTACGAGATGTCCACTTGCCGCGAACAGTCGGAGTTAACCTTTAAACTGATTGGGCTCTCGCACTACCTCGAGCCAAATCAACGATGGCGAGACAGTCGAGGCCATACCTGGTCGCTCGAGAAGATGGTGGCCGAAGAACTAACGCAGCCGATCAATGGAGCTGCTTGCGGTGGTACCCACCGCCTGATGGGCTTGAGCTACGCTATCATCCAGCGGCAGTCGACCGGACAGCCCATCACAGGCCATTGGAACCGCGCAGAACGCTTCTTGAACGATTACATCAACTACACGATGTCGCTTCAGAACCCTGACGGGAGCTTTAGTACCAATTGGTTCGAGTCGCGTGGCATGGACGCGGATGTCGAGCGCAAGGTCCAAACCACGGGGCATATTCTGGAATGGCTAGTCTACACACTTCCCGACGAGCACCTGCGGTCGCCAAAAATTCAGCTTGGTATCGAGTTTCTGCTGAGCACTGTTGGGCGCGAGGCTGAACGCGACTGGCCTATCGGACCGCGTGGTCACGCTCTTCGCACAATGGCGGTGTACTCTCAGCGTGTCTTCGGGGCAGAAGCCGGACAAATGAAGTCGTATGTTGCCCAGGTGCCAAGCGCGCGGCAACAACGTTAGTGCGCCTGTTATTGCCGAGTTAAGTGAGCTCTGCGATTGCCTCGCATCAGGTTGTCGACTAAATTGCTTGGTATGCACCGCCTGGGAGTATAGGCTCATTCCCACGTCTATGACCCTCGGCAGTTGGGATGGGCGCAAGTTGGTTTTGGAACCGAGCAAAACTCGGTCTCTGTGGATTTCTGCGGCGCTAATGTCTCCTGCTAGCCGCGTCTAGAAACTCGAGTGCCGGCTGGAGTTGCCAGCGCAAGGACGGGCCGGTTGCACAGCTTTGTGTCAGCCTAACCCGAGATGGATTTGATTTACCTGAGTAAAAAACGATGGCGCCGCAAAGATTCAACAAACAGTTTGCGACCATGCTCGAAACAGCTGGCATGCTAGTACTTCAGACCGGCGCAGACGCTTTACTGGTCTTGTTGGATGGCCCAACCGATTGGGACAGACTCCGTCAGGCGATCCCGGAAAGCGTAAAGCAAGTCATCGTAGCTGCCGATGTCGAGGAGGACCTCGAGGGTGCCGCGGAAAAGGGCTTGCTACCCATTCCGCTCAATAAAGAAAAGTCGCCGCTGTTGGAAAGACTTCAAAACGCCCTGCTCGAAGCTGTAGCCGACGGTTTCCTCAAAGCCAACGGAGATGTTATCGCCGTCTATAGCGGGTTCGAATATCAAAAAGTCGATTCCATCAGCCACATTCGGCTCGATGACCGCTTGCGACGCCTCACCTCCCGAGACCTGCAACGTCTTGAAAGTAGCGTGCCACTCAAAAGCCTCAAGACGGTAATCGATCTAGCCTCGCAAATCGGACGCGAGGGACGCGAAGGAAAAAAAGTCGGCACCATATTTGTCATAGGCGATACACGACGCGTTCTCCAACATTGCAAAGACAGCGGTTTCGATCCCCTACGCGGCTACAAACGAGAAATGCGCAATCTGCATGACGCCAAAGTCCGCGAAGATATCAAAGAGATCGCACAGATGGATGGAGCTTTCGTAGTTGCACCCGATGGAGTGATTGAGAAAAGCCGCCAAATTATCGAAGTCTCGCATGCCGACCTAACACTCTCCAAGGGGCTCGGCGCACGGCACTGGGCCGGCGCCGCCATCTCGCAGATTACCAAAGCCATCGGCATCGTGGTCAGCCAGTCCACCGGCACCGTGCGGCTGTTCCAGAACGGAGACACGGTGCTCCGCATCGAACCCATGGATCACGCCGTCAAATGGCAGGAGTTCAATTACGATCCTCCCAGTTCCACGCCCGAAAACTGATTCCAATGCGTTTGATGCTTGGATTCGTGGGTAGGATCCGTGTTTCCGTGTAGGA
>JBGSTP010000155.1:0-18024 GCA_041736515.1 Pirellulaceae bacterium | reverse complement strand
GGTCGAACGCTGCACGCGCCTCGGCCGCCGGATCGGCCCATTGGCGCGCGACCGCGAGCTGCGGCCAGAGATCCAATCCAGCCAGCTTGAAATGCCGCCACCGCGCATGCAGCGACGTCCCGACCCAACGCGAAAAGCTGCGTTTGTTTCCTGGATAAAGACTTCGCTGAGCGAAGCGGATTTCGTTCCCTTGGAAGAACAAGATTATTTTTCTCAAGCCAAGTATGCGTTCGGAAAGGGCAAAGAGGGGCAAGCCATCGATTTGCTCTATGCCCATGCGCTGGCCGCTGATGTGGAAGAAGGCAATCAGTTCCTCTCGCAGTCGCGTTGGTCGCCATTGGGGCTCAAACCCGCGATGACCATGCGCTTCGCCGTCGGCGTCGTATTAGATGCCCCCGAGTCCCTTGCTGACTTGAAACCCATTGGCGTGTCACAAGCCAATGGCGGCGGAGGTGGGAATAGCTATGGTGGTGAAGGATTGGGCAGCGGCCAGGGCAACGGCAACGCAAAAAGCGAACGCACGTTCCAACAATTGACGGGTGCCTTTGGAGAATCGCTGGCCACGGGTTTTGAAAGCCGCTGGGCGACGGGAAATCTGGGTGCCGCATTTAAGGATGTCGTCATCGAAGTGCCCGCTCCACCACGCAATGGTATGGGTGGTATGGGCGGCGCTGGCTACGGCGGGGGAGGGTATGCAGGCGGCATCAGTTACGGTGGTGAAGGAGGCGGTGATGGTATGGGCGGTGGCGACGGAAACGGCGCATCGGCCTCCCGTCGGCCGGTTTCACCCGGAGCGAGTATAGCTCCTGGTTTGAACTTTATTGGTACCGGCAGCCAAGTGGAGCTGTTAACTAAGGCAAAAGAGCTGGGGGTAGATGGGATTTTCATCTTCGATGTCAAGGCGTCGCAAAATCGCCGTACGGGGCTGGTTAACAACGATACCCGCCTGCGTTTTATGACTCTTGACGGCAAAACACTGGCAGCCACCAGCACGCTTGTCAACGTTGATATCGAGCGCGCCAAGATCCGCGGGCTCGATGACGATTCTCTAGAAAAAGGCATGGACCGCTTTTTTACTGTGTTTGACGAGAAGGTCCTACTTGTCGCCCTGCCCGCGCTCAAGCCCGAACAGGCTCAAAGTCGTATGCGACAATTGTTGGTCGATAAACAGAAAAACAGTCTAGAAAAGATGTTTGAAGCAAGACTTTACAACTCGCTGGGGTTACTCAGTGACGAAGAGCTGTCCAAGATCTACCAAATTATCCTGCGGGGCAATGAAGGCGTAGCATTGGCCAGCGGCACATTCGACGATCGAAAGCTGGTGCTCTCGGAAGTGCTCACCAATTAGACAGACTAGAGTTCGAGAGGCTACTTTCAATGGACTGTTTTGTAGGCACCGAAGGCTTTACCGAGCGCGGGTCCGTTTGTTTTCGAGATTCGTGTAGTGGTAGTTGTTTGGGTCCGTGATTGATTCATGTATGAAAGAAACCAGGCGTCGAACGTGACCTTGGACTGGAAGTTTGTGTTTGAAATCGAAAAAACAGCGCAAATTATTGAGATCGCTGTCAACATAAGTTTGAAAATCGCGAAATGTCTTGGCATTGCATAATTTTCCAGTAGTGTCAAATAGATACTCGCTGGAGAGACAGGTCGACAACAGGCTAATTTCAGCCGCAGAAAAAGTATCTATTGATTTGAGAATCTTGGCCAAGCACCACGCCTCGCGTGAGTCCCGGCTCTCGAGCTTCTGGGCCAAGTTTTCTCGTTTTCGGCTGCTAAGCAACTTCACTAGACCTTGGGGCTCTTTTGCAAAAGAATTGAACAGCTCGAGGGTGCGGCGGTCAGATAAATCCAAGCCGTGGATCTGTCGCAGGAACTTTTGTAGACGCAAATGTAGGTTTGCTAGTTCGTCCCGGGAGATGCTCGCGGAGATTCGCTCCAGCGCCGCGTTGGAGAACCACCAAAACTCTTGAGCTGTTGGCGACAAGCAAGTCCCTGCTTTCGCCCCGAACGGTATTGCCACTCGCTCCAGGATAGCTACAAATCCCTTGGAGTCTCGACTCTCAAGTAGTAATTCGAGCGT
Organism: Pirellulaceae bacterium; assembly: GCA_041736515.1. GTDB lineage: Bacteria > Planctomycetota > Planctomycetia > Pirellulales > Pirellulaceae > Aureliella. The sequence continues at coordinate 15,941 of JBGSTP010000155.1, read as the reverse complement.
GGATGAAGAAATGCCGCCTGGCAATCGAAAGCTGTGCAGCGGATGTGATTTTTCGAAAACTGGAATTCGTGAAGCTCGATAGCCATTCAACAATAGTGCGATGGCTTCCCTGCCAGCGCCGCATGTGAGCAATTTGCGTAGGAATTCGAGTGGCCGAATTTCGTAGGGCAGAAAATTCGGATCTAGGACCAGCTGAGCAAAGTCGCTTAGCTCGTCCGGCTTCAATGCCTTCCCGGCCAGCAGGAGAGCTTCAAGCAAATCAGGCTGCGTCGTCAATTGCAACACCAACCGATGTGGTATGATCCCACGGGCTTTGGCATGACAGAAAATGCGTTGGCAAAAACTGATTACATCTAGCCTGTCCAGTAGGTTGTGTTGGGCCAAGCTACGAAACACTTCATGGATGATCGAAAAGGCACCTCCTGCGTCAACTATGGCAGTGTCCGTCTGGCCGTAAAGCCAAATCGCATAGGCTAATCCAAGGTTGCTCGCACTGGCCCCACAGTCGTTAGATGTGGACAGTGTTGCCAAGCGTCGAACTTCGTCATCGAATATGGTTCCGAGCTCAGGCCGATGAGGATGCAGCTTTGGGTCGAGCAACTCAGTCGCATGGATTTTTGCAGCCGCCAATCTCAAACCTATACCCCTGTCGACCTGTTGAACTAAGGGTAGTGTTTCAGGAGTCAAGCTGCGAATTTTGTGCAGCGACTTAAGCCGATCAAGAAAATCAGCCTGACTGACGGGCAAACAAAACCGTCCGATTCCACTAAGAAGAGGTCGGTGCGAATACTTCCTTCCAAAATTCCAGACTCTTTCGGCACCGGTCCCATTAGCGGAGCTAGGAAATCCCAAATCGGCTTGCTCAGTGTGTAATGGCTGCATCGATTTCCAGTGTACACAGGAGCGTTCCGCCCCCCTTCGCAAGAATGTTAAGATTTCATCAATTTGGCCGGCTGCACTTGTGTTTTCTCGACCTTAACAATCGACTTATACGGTCTGAGGTTCTACACCTAAACCATGATGGCAGACTCCCGTGTACATAGCGTGTCCGTACTGTAAAAAGAAGTTTCTTATTAGCAATATGCAGCCGGGTAGATTTGCACCGAGATGTCCTACTTGCTCTGAAAAGTTTGTGATCAAATTTGAAGTGGTGACTGAGTCCGACTACGTGAGGGAAAGAAAAAAACGCCGGGATGGACGGAAGGCCATCAAGCAACTTTCCAAGATGACGCAGCATCGTCTGCCTGTTCGGGAGCCATGTAAGCAGGAGTTCCGATTGAGGATCCGAACTGTGTTAAACCAGAACTGCTTTCACTGCTGGCATCGCCCACCGCAATTTCAGCAGCCCCTGTCTTCACCAAGCCAAGATCTGCTACCTTGACTATGCCTTGCTTATTGAGTAGCAGATTCGCAGGTTTAACATCACGGTGAACCATGCCGTGCTCGTGAGCAAAGAATAATCCGCGCGCTGCCTGCAGTATGTAGTTGGCAGCAGTCGACGATGTACGTCACAAACCTGATGGCACCCGCTTTGATTGCAACCGTAATTGGAGCACTATTGGCTGGCGCCCTTTACTTTGGACTAGATCGGTTCATCGCTAAGGAGCGTGGGCCAGCGGTTGCGGGAGCTTCGAACGTCGTAAGGCAAATGCGAATTGAAGCGATCGACGAAATTCGAATTCGACGGATAGTTGCTGATGCCTGCGGCGAGTACTGGGAAGAGTTCTTTGAGGAAATTTTCGGTTACTCTGCCAAACGTGACATGCGCATGCTGTTGGAACAGGAACGTGGTGGTACTCAACTATTGCATCGGCATGGTCAATGGCGAGACAGGATTGTTGATCGAATCGCTTCCCATGTCGATCAAATTCGGGAATCGCAACAAAAACGTCGTTTGCGAACCGCGGAAGCGGCACGCTTGAGAGCGACGGGAATTGACCCCAAATTAGCGGCTGTTCAAGCAGCCGCAGAAACGGATCAGGCCCTGCAACTTGCAGCGGCGATGCGAGTGTCCGCACGCGAATACTTGACTGCGAATCCCGCACGAAGGCAGGCACTGCGGCAAATGGTTACAGCCGCCAGGTCAGGAAAGCATGCCCGAAAGAATGTCCTTGCTAGATTGAGCAAATTGCCACAGCTGGTATTCTCCGGCAAAGTACGTTTTGCAGCCGCTATAGCGCTCATCGTGTGCGGACTAGCCTGGATGCAACACAACCATATGTTTGAACAAGTTAATGTGAGCAGCGTTAGCGAACTCACCCAAATACAAGAGCTAGGCCAAGAACTACAGGCGAGTTTGGCCTCGACTGACAAATTCGAACCTTTACCCTATTTGCCGGAGCCCTTGGCATCAGCTCTGGCCTCAATGGGAACTGTCGTTGCTGGTCTAGCGCTAATGATGACCGCGCCGTGCGCGGGCATGAAAGCCACTATATGCTCGGTATTGGCGGGCGCCTGCGCGCTTTTGGGACCCGCGAACCTGGCACCTTTCGTACCTGCCTTTGTCCCGAATATAGCTTTTATTTCACCTGCCGAACTTTTGGCATTTGCGATTGCCGTTGCACTAGTGGCGCTCGCATGGTGGGTCAGCGAATGAAACCGGCAATCCCTTATCTTTAACCAATGTTGTGTCTCAATCGCGGCCGAGATTCTCTCGATTTTTTATCTGAGATAATTAGGAGTTTTGGTCTGGGTCGAGTACTTTCTTTGCAATGTCTTCAAACTGCTCTACGGATTGTGTCAAACTGGAGATCAGCTGACTCAGAGTGGGGGCGACATCCGCAATGTGCTGTTGAAAGAATTGACGACCTTTGTCATCGCACCAGATCTGTTGCGTGTTCGCTGCGGCTTGGCTCAAATCGTCTCGCAATCTCGCAATCCGTTGGGTCACGCCTGGCAGGTCATGGCTAATTCGCTTCACCGCGTCCTCCCTTTGCGTTCCTCTGTGTCCACCTTCGCATTCCCAGTCAGGATTGATTCCGCGATGATAGGCTGCGTCGACGCCGCGGCTCGCAAACCCGCGTAGCTCTGTAGTCGCTCGACTTGATCGCGCAGTACATTGCAGGCAACCTGCATGTCCGATTCCGCCAGATCCCGACAGCGGGCGACCTTTGCATGCTGTTTACTACGTTCCATTTCCCAAAAAGCGATCGCGGCTTGTACCGTTTTCAGCTTTTGTTGGCACAGTGCATTTCGCTCCTCAGCTAGGCGAAATCGCTTCTTCTCTTCCGTGCAAGGGCGTCGCTCATCTTCTCGAACATAAGACATGCACCGCGATAAAACATCGCGGCATTCCGATAATCTTCGTTGCGACTTCACCAGTTCATCGGACCAATAACTATGAACATCGTTTGTCAGCCAGTTTGTTAACCTGCGAAGTTCCAAAGACAGGTTTTCAATCTCGGCAGACAGTTGCGTGCGAAACTTCTCAGTCTGATGCAAGAATGTTTCGAGTTGGTCTAGAGAACGCACTTCGGCATTGTCGGCCATCGTCTTACCGTTCGGCTGGGTTGTGTTATTCGCTTTCGCGCTTTAGGTACCGCAGGCGAAGGCGATTGCCAGCTTCCTGTGGACTGCCTTCGAAAGCGAACTCGGTGGCCGCTTTGTCGAGTTGATTCGTTTCTTGATAGATTCTGGCCAACGTGTAACGACCCGTTGACCACCATTTCTGGGCGCGGGGATCGCCTAGCACGCGTTTAATCCAGAATTTCTCCGACGCGTCGTAGTTGCCACGGTCGAAATGAAGTTGTGCCAGCAAGTAGTGCGAATCAAACTTGGAGATTGAAATGATGTACTGCGCCTGCGCGATGCGAGCCTCAAATTGTTCCTTGGGTTCGCCGGGAATGCGGGCGACACCGAGTTGGTGCTGAACCTCCGGATCATAAGGGAGCTTGGAAATCATTTCGTCGTCGACATACGCGTCCATATATGTCTTCAGCGCGCCATCGGCATCCAGTGTATTTTCGAATTCTCCCGCTAAATGCTTGCGTCGACCAATTGCAGCCGCATTTTCGATCAGCCAAACTCCATGTCGACCCATATAATTCATGGAAAATGGCGAAGGACTGGCAAGTCGCTCGCGCACCGAAGCGGCTTGGACTTGAGCAAGCAACGGCGTCTGCCAGAGTTTAACAGTAGTATCGGGTGCGATCGAGCTGAGCTTCTTAGCTAATCCATCGACATCTTTGTAAAGCGTCATCCGCTCGTCACCCAGCAGGACCTGTTCAAGCATCTTCATGCGGGCGCTGGAGGCGGCTGGCACTGCATCGATCAAAAACTGCAAATTTTGCATATCCTGTTTGGCAAAGGCGTAGTCGAACTGACCAGCCAAATCGAGTCGCCGAAGTACTCGTTCATTTTCGAGAGTTTGCTTGAGCGTTGCCAACTCTAGCTTGTCGGGATCAAGAATGGGCATACCCAACTTAGGCTCGAATAAAACAATCTCATCTCCAATCAACACGCCAATGGTCCAGAGTTTTCCGGGGTGCCCCTCTTTTGCATCGACGGCGATCCATACTGTGTCTATGCCCTGCTGGTCAGCCAATGCACCGAATACGCGGCCACGCTCAATAAAGTCACCAGTGGAAAACAGCATGTTTTCCCATGGCAGGTAGTTGTAGCCAACGCCATTATCACTCACTGGGCCGCGAGGGTCGACCGTAGGTTCCTCTACCGAGGACGCGACGGCATCCAGCGCGATGTTGCGGACCGACCAATCGAACAACTTGACTGCGTTGACCAGTTTCAGTTTCTCCGAATCGGACAAATTTTTCGCATACTTCTCGACGATGGGTTCCAAAAAGTTGTCGCGAATGGGAAACGCACACACCCATTCGGATACTTGTTTGGCCGTCCTGCAGCCGTAGAGATAGTCGACGTCCAAATTACCGAATTCAAGCTGCAGTGGATCTTGACAGCCTACCAGGCTCAACATTTCGGCCGGGACTTCAGCAGAAAATTCGCGGAACAGGTTGCTCGGCGCGAATTCCGCCTTGCTTCGATCGGCATTGACCATCCAGGTGTTTAGCTCAAGCTGAACCTCTTTGGCGGCCTGCTTGCGGTTTGCAGGCGTGAGTTGATTAAGGTATCGAATCGCATTTCGCAAGTTATCCGTTTGGGTCTTTTTTTCTTCTAAAGCCTGCGCATAAGCTTCCGAGCGATCGCGCGTCCGCTTGGAAAAGCAACCGGTTCCCGCAATTGCCACAACCAAGAGTGCCCAAAGCAGGCTGTTTGCCGCCGTATGTAAGTTAGAGAGGAGACGCTCAATCATGCTTAGTTTTGCTAGGGCTAGTGAAAATACGAAACGACAACTTCGCCGATACGAAGACCTTCATGTGTCAGCTCAACGGCGTTCACCAGGACATTGCAAGTTCTGACAGGTCGCGAAGCTGGGTCAACAACTCTTCTACGTTTCCTAATGGCACCATGTTCGCCCCATCGCTGGGTGACTGATCAGGCTCTGGATGAGTCTCGAGGAAAATGGCATCCACGCCAACCGCCACGGCCGCTCTCGCCAATGGCCAAACCATTTCACGATTTCCGCCGGTAGCCCCCCCGAGGCCGCCAGGCTGTTGCACGGAATGGGTCGCATCGAATACGACAGGCACCCCCAGTGTACGCATACTTGGCAGCGATTGCATATCATTGACAAGCCGACCGTAGCCAAAGAATGTACCGCGTTCGCAAAGTAGGATTCCGTTCGCGTTGGCGGACCGCAGTTTTCCGAGCACGTACTGCATATCGCTTGGGGCCATAAATTGACCTTTCTTGACGTTGACAGGTTTCCCTGTGGCGGCGGCGGCTAGCAGCAGATCGGTCTGCCGAGCTAAGAAAGCTGGAATTTGCAACAATTCGCAAACCTCTGCGACAGGGATGGCCTGCTCGGGAAGGTGGATATCCGTGGTGGTGGCCAGCCCCAAGTTCTGGCGTACCTCTTGCAGTATCTTTAGCCCCTCTTCCATTCCAAGTCCTCGGAATGCACCCGAACTGGTGCGATTGGCTTTGTCAAACGACGCCTTGAAAACCAACTGCAACCCCAGTTGTTCGGTAATTTCGAGAAGGCGCTCGGCGATCGACAGCGTCAAATCGCGAGACTCGATGACACACGGACCGGCTATTATCGTCAACGGATTGGCCGGCAATCCACAGTGGACTCGACCAATGCCTACCGGTGCAACTTGTGACAGCATGGTTAGATTAGGGTACTAAGAGTGTAAGGCGACGTGGTAGCACTTGGATGTCCAGCGGCAACACCCCACCAGGATCGCCATCGATTTGAAATGGTACGCGTAGCTCGCTGCCATTAACACCACGGGGAGCGGGTATTTGTAGATGCGTGCTCAATTTGTGCTGGAATCCCCGCATGCGTTGATGGGAGCCGAGCCACAAACGCAGCAGGTATCCGAGCCCAAATGCTATTCCCGATTTTCGAAATGTACATAGATCCAGTTGGCCATCCACCGGATCCGCTTGTGGACAAAAATTCAGCCCAGCAGCATAGCGGGGAACATTAAATACGAACAGCCAAGCAGCACTACCCGATTGTGGATCCCGCGTTTCCTCTAAGTCTGAACTGAAATTAGAACTGGAATATGAGAGCTGCGGAAAGGAATAATTGCCAAGCGACCTTAAGATGGGACGGGTATAGGACCATCGATTGATATGCCCCGTTCGAATGGCATGCATCTGCTGGACCACTTCGGCATCAAAGCCACAGCTCAGCATAACTAAAAAGAGCTTGCCATTGGCGCTGCCGAGATCGAGCAAGTGTCGCTGCTGTCGCGCCAGGATGTCGCAAGCCTGCCCAATATCGCCAGTTATCCCCAAGTGTTTTGCCAGTAGGTTTTCAGTACCAAGTGGAAAAAGTAGAAAGGGAATATGGCATGGCAACAGATTTGCCAGGGCGCTGACTGTACCATCGCCTCCAGCGGAAACTACCGCGCACAGTTTTCCCATGGAATCCAAATGCAGGCAGTCGCTTCTCAGTTTTTCCAACGAATACTCGACTTGGCACAGAAATCCGGCAGACACAATGGCTTGTTGCAATTCGGCAACACGCGAGCGACTCGACTTGGCTCCAGAATTGGGATTGGCCGCAATCAAGACGTACTGCTGGCTTAATCCGTTCATTCTTTAGGCTCACCGTTTACTTCGCCGCGCTAACGATCGCGTCGAATACTCACCGCGGACAAACGCAGCTTGCGTTTCTCCCAAGCCGATAAATACACCACTCGAATCGCTGCAGCTAACAATGCCAGCGAGATCCCAACTACGAGCGCATGCTCGGGTTGCAGGAGGTAGTGCAAACCACTTTCCGCCGCCACGACTTCCCTGTCATGTCCTGGATGAGCCTGAACGGCTCTCGACAGCATCACGGCGAACGTCAGAGCAGCTCCAGAACGAAATGCGGTTTGCATGGAAATCTCTCGGGGAAATAAAAATGGAATTAAGAAACGCGGGCGCGCGACGTCATTCTACACTTTCCCACGCCAAGATTCGACGATCGATCATCGAGAGCCAGCCGCTTTGTCACCAAAACTAATCCGCTGAATCGATCGTTGCCGATTTGGCCAGCTGCGAACTTACTAATTCGATTGGAATGGGAATACCTTTGAGCACGCCTTCAACGGCCAGCGAATTACGAACGAACCCCTGGAACTTAGTAACGACGATTCGCCCTCGACGGAGTTTGATCATTTCGCACATCAAGACTAGCCGATCGCCGGGGATGACAGGGTCTCGAAAACGCACTTCCTCGAGTCCACCAAAGCCGACCATATCGGCACCCAACAAATCGTATTTTTGCGAGAAATAGCTGCACATTTGGGCAGCGGCTTCCAGCATGACCACGCCGGGCATCAAGGGCATGTTTGGCATGTGGCCTCGCACCCAGAACTCGTCCAGCGTGACATCCTTGTAACCGGCGCACACATTGCGTGAGGCGTCTTCGTAGACAATCGCTGTCAACTGCTCCATCTCAAACCGCTGCGGATTGTATTTTCGAATCTCCGCAGCGTCAGCAATCACATTTTGGAAGTCCAAAGTGGCTGGATCAAGGATAAGTTCGCGCGCTACCACTGCGATTCAACTCCCGGGTAAATCAAAGGCATCTCAATCGACTCGAATTTAGACGCGAGTCTTGACCTTGCGGCGTTTTGCTTTGCGAGCCTTCGAATTCGCTGGTCGGGCGCCGTGGTTGGCTTTCTTCAGCTTGCGGTGTGGTTTGGCCATTTTTTAGTTCCGATGGTGTGTTGGTATTCGATTCGGGGTACGAAGGCTTATCGGCCATGCACCCCGTGGTTTGACATTATTTTCCTGCGCTCTGCGGGCAGCGATGTGCGGTAGACATAGAGTACCAGCAAGGATGCGGCGAGAAAAGGCTTGTTGCCCGGGTCTGCTAACTCGAATAGCCGAAAAACCATCCCAACGGCGGTTTGGCTTGGCCCATCCAAGCATTGGATGAATCGAACTGGAAATAGTTGACGACGAGTGAGTGTGAGTCTCACCTGAGTAACTGTTAGCCACAGGCTCAGTATCTAGGCTGGCAAGCAGCGTATAAGGCGTCGAGCCGAAGTCGCTGTTTGATGTGTAGTCAAGAAAGGTAGCGAGGAAGAAAGGTAGGGACTGGCTGTCCCGCCCTGAATGAGATTGAGCTCCGAAAACTTGGTTTCCTGTTGGACCACTGCCTAGGGTTTGTTCATGCCTGAAGGCCATGCTTGGTGGCGCATTATGGCGAGTGCCTCTGAGAGCCCCGGAGTCGAAGATCCTTTCGCGTTAACTACTACGTCGCTCAAGTAACCAGTGAGGCCCAGAGATCCTTGAACTTACGTGAAGACCAATCATGGAAGAATCGAGTATGCCAAACAAGCTGAAGAAGCAAGCGCGGCAAATGATGCTCTGGGAGTCGGAGGACTGCATAGTACCGCTGACGTCCGCAGACCAAGCGGATGTCACGAAGCTGGGTAATGCCAGTGGAGGGAAGGCGGTCCAGCCAATACGCGCGTCCAGTCCAGCACCGGCCATACACAGTGATGGATTACCGCTGCTCAACCGACTGGAGCGCATCACCAAACGGGCAGACGCTGACAAGGCAGCTCGGTTCAACAATCTTTACAGTGCGTTGACATACGAGTTGCTTTACGACGCTTTCTGTCGGCTCAAACGAGGCAAAGCGCCTGGAGTTGATGGCGTGACGCTTGAAGAATACGGCTCGAATCTGATCGCCAACCTACGATCACTTGTCGACCGTCTTCACCGTCAGAGCTATCGACCATCACCCAGCCTACGTCGCGTGATCCCGAAAGGGAATGGCAAGACGCGGCCCCTGGGTATCGCTTGTGTGGAAGACAAGATCGTGCAACGCGCGGTCGTGATGATCTTGGAACGCATTTACGAAGTCGACTTTATCGATTCGTCGTACGGGTTCCGACCAGATCGAAGCTGTCACCAAGCGTTAGCGACCCTGGGTGGGCTCATTGCCACGAGGCGAGTGAACTGGATCTCGGACGCAGACATTAAAGGCTTTTTCGATAACGTTTCTCACTCAAGCTTGCTTGAGCTGCTGCAACGCCGTATCGAAGATCCGCGTATGTTGTGGCTGATTGAACGTTTTCTGCAAGCGGGTGTAATGATTGAAGGCCGCCGAGCAGATACTGATGAAGGCGTGCCGCAAGGCTCGTGTCTGTCACCGCTGCTTGCCAATGTGTACTTGCACTATGTGCTGGACGAATGGTTCCAGTCAGAAGTGCAACCACGCGTGGCTGGCCAAGCGTACATCGTCCGCTATGCGGACGATTTTATCTGTACGTTTGAACTGGAGGGAGACGCCAAGCGCTTTCAAGAGGTATTAACCAAGCGGTTAGGTCGGTACTCGTTAGAGCTAGCTGAGGACAAGACGACGCTGATTCGGTTCGGCCGTTTCGCGGCACGCGATAACCAGCGTGCGGGCGACGGGGCCCCGAGCACATTCGACTTCCTTGGTTTCACTCACTATTGTGGTCTAAGTCGAGCGGGTAAGTTTAAACTGAAGAGGAAGACAGCGACGAAGAAGTTTCGCCAACAGGTAGCTGCACTGAAAGACTGGTTCCGTGAGAACCTGACGACTCCGTGTTGCGAAGTGTGGACGAAGCTGAACGCCAAGTTGAGCGGGCATTATCAGTACTACAACGTCAATGACAATTGGCGTTGGCTGATGCAGTACCGCGAAGTGGCTCGACGTTTCGGCCTGCGTTGGCTGCGTCGCCGCAGCCACAAGGGTTCTTCGTGGAGTTGGGGGAAGTACCAGGGCTACCTGGAACATCATCCGTTAGCCGTCCCTGGTCGGATCACAGACTTAATCGCGTTGAGCCGCAAGAGTTGAGCGGGTGACAGGTATTGGTTGGGAGCCGGATGCTTTAACTGGGCTAGTCCGGTTCTGAGAGGGGTTGTTAGTACAATTGAGTATGGTAGTAATATTGAGACACCACAAAGAGGAAACTCGTGGCAACAGCTAAACACAAACCACCACCTAAACTCAAAAGGCTACTTCCTACTCGCCCAGGAGCCCAGGCACGGACGACCACCGAGAATGCTACCCGTGTTCATTTGACAAACACTGCCCACGTGATTGAGGCCATCGGCGGTGCAATTGCGAATAACCGCCAGCTTGTCCACCTGCTTTGCAATTTCAGGATACCAATCGCTAACCCACGTTCCGGCTTGGCCGTGTTGGCGAAATTTTCGTTTGCAACCCAGCAATGGCGTGTAGGCTGTCCGCCCCATCGCAGTCACAGGGCGCTCGAAACTGTCCGGCAACATCTGACCATCTAGTTTGTTGAGGGATGGTTTGGGGTCGAACAAATCGATATGGCTAGCGCCACCATCCAGAAAGCACCAAATCACGGATTTGGCACGCGCGGGAAAATGCGGTTGCTTGGCTGTTTGCAAGTTAATCTGGTCCCCGAGTGGCTCCATAGCCACTCCGTCATGAGCCAACAATGCAGCTAGGGCGATACCACCGAAACCGCTGCCAGCATCGAGAAGAAATCTCCGTCGCGAGCGATACGAATCGTTGAGGTTCATTTTTGACCTAGATTGCAGAGTGATTGGATTGCGCACATGCTCGCCGCAGTTAGTCGATGTAAATGAACTCATTGCAGTTAAATAATGCATGACAGAAATCTGAAACCGACGCTGGCAAATCGCCAGCGTTCGATTCGATCATTTGCTGTTCGACGAATTGGAGGCCGTGCGAAATTTCGAGTCTGGTTGCAGGCCGTCCCAACGCGGCAGCGTAGCTGAACTCTATCAGACTGGCGTTGAGTCCGTTGAATGTTGTGCACAGTTCCCTTGCCCAGACGTCAGCTAGTTCTAGCGAGTCATCCCCGTTGAGCATCAAAAGTGCCTGCGGTGGAGTGGTAGATTGAGTTCTGCATCCACAGCTATTGAACATGTCAGGAAAATCAAATGAATCAAACAGTGGAAAGCGCATGTTGCGCTTAACGAGGACATAGATGGAACGCCTTCTCTGTTCTTCCAATTTCTCGTTGGGCTCCCAGGCGTAGCGCTTGCTCACTCCCGAAGGCAGTTTTGGCTGAACGCTCGGGCCCCGCTGTTGTAAATTGACTTGCCCCGCTACCGAAAGCATAGAATCGCGAATCGCTTCACCCTCTAGACGGCGACGCTGCGCGTGCCACCATAACTTGTTGTTCGGATCAACTCGCGTCGCTAAACTCTGGGATTGGTCGCTGGTATCGATGCGCGATGCTTGACAATAAGTAGAGGAGGTGACAATTAACCGATGTATGTGCTTCAGACTCCAGTCATTAGCCATCAACTCGACGGCCAACCAATCGAGTAACTCAGGATGAGTCGGTGGTTCGCCTTGGATTCCAAAGTCGTTGGGAGTACCAACGATTCCACGACCAAGATGATGTTGCCAAAGTCGATTGACCATCACGCGCGCTGTCAGCGGATGTTCGGCCGACGTTAGCCATTCGACAAGCTCTGTCCGCCTACCTGCACTCGTACCGGCGCGCGGTTTATGAGTGACTGCAGGTTGTGCGTGATTTAAGAAAACAGGGAAACCAGGCTGTACTTCATCCAACGGGTTCTTCCAATTGCCGCCATCGAGCAAATAGGTCGGTGGCGAACCAGCATCTAGATTCGCTATGCTCATCGCTGTCGGCAGAGGCTCGGGCTTTAAATGTTCGTAACTATCCAACTCCTGGCTCAGCTTTTCAAATTGCTGCTTGCCTTCTTTTCCCAATTTGTTAGCCAGCGTTTTCGCATTGGTTTTTTCTACTTGCTTTGCAGCAATCAGAGCAATCTGCTGCTGATAAGGAGACCTTTTTTCTGGCGCGGTCAAATAGCACTCTTGAATGGCCGGTTCAAACTTAGACAGACTGAACGTAGCTGCTTCTTGGCGCGGAGCCGCGATCAGATTGTCAATTTTCGCTCGAACCTCTGCGGTAGCCGCCTCCCATTGCTGGTACTTCCTGGCATAATCCTCGCGCTCTTCCATGCTGGCAATTTGTACATCATCGCGTTCAATGATGGGTGAGAAAAATGCCTGAAGGCGGAAGAAATCTTCTTGCAGAATTGAATCAAACTTATGATCGTGACATTTGGCACATCCCATAGTCAACCCAAGGAAAGCCAAGCCGGTCGTTTCGGTAATATCGTCTAAGATTTCCTGCCGCCGCTGAAATAAGTTGGCGGCATTGTCTTCGTCTGGATAAAGACGGTTCAAGCCAGTGGCCACGAGCGCATGTGGATTGTCGGGCTCGATCTCGTCGCCAGCCAATTGCTGTGAAATAAATCTGTTGTACGGTAGGTCAGCGTTGAATGCATCGACGACATAATCTCTATAGCGATATGCGTTGGGACGCAGTTGGTCCGACTTGAAACCATCGGTTTCCGCAAATCGCACCACATCCAGCCAATGTTGCGCCCAGCGCGCTCCAAACTCTGGAGAACCAAGCAAGCGATCAACGACCCGCTCATACGCCTCGGGGGAATTATCGCTTAAGAAAGACTGTTGCTCTGCGACCGTGGGCGGCAAACCAGTAAGGTCCAATGTCACGCGGCGAAGAAGCGTAGAGCGATCTGCTGGCAGGTTCAGCACCAGCCCTTGGGCTTCTAGACTCTTCAAAATGAAGGAATCAATCACATTGCGAACTCTATCGCGGCTCTTGACCTGAGGCACAGCTATTTTTTGAGGTGAACGAAAAGCCCATTCGGTGTGAGTTGAAGATTCCAAAGTGCCTTCTGCCTCAGCAACGGAAAGCGGAAGTGTTAAGACTCCGGTGAACAATAGGGTGATTCGAAAACGCCAATTCACGCGCTGGCTTTTCAGTTTACTTTGCATTGCGCTCAATCCCTTTGAATAGAAGTCGCTCTACGCCAGCTGATGTCGGTCGAGCGTAGCCTTAAGCATTGTAATGCATGGCAGAACGGCAGTCTATTTCACATTGAGACAATGGTAGGACCGTATGGATTTCTGCTCAGAAAGTCGCGCAGCGGCGGCATTTTCAAAGACTTCAGCAAGGCTTCCAGTGTTATTTCCGCCTTCGCGACGCTGTGTCTGCGGTGTTTTCCGTTTATTGTTGCTTCGCGTGGCGTACGATCTTCTACTTTCTAATAGAAAGAGCTCCGAGCAGGGGCCACACGCAGACTAACGCTACGGCATGTGCCGAAGTTGCAATCAAAAGCGCGTTCTTCAGCCCGCTCGCTCGCAGTTCGCGCACAGTTGGCCCCCTCTGTCCCCTAGCTGTCCCCTAGCTGTCATACCCTAACTAGTTATGCTCGATCCGCTTAAGGAACTGCGGACTCAATTTCGCCTTTCCATTTTTTGTTGTCAATGTATCGAAAAACATTCTGCGATACACATTCATAGAGTTTAGAAGTGCATTTTGAGCAGCAATAGAACTTCTTTCCGCATCGCTCTGGAAAAGTTTCGCGATCACGCAATACGTAGAAAAGAAGATCACGCTGGGCAAAGTCGGCAATCCGGTCGGAACGATATTTTGCCCCAAGTGCAATCTTGCATGCCAACAGAAAATCGCACCGAATCGCCGTTCTCGCCGGTGCACCGGTGAATTTACGATTGCCAACCGAAACGTATGACTTTGGAAAGTTGCCGTCTCGAATATCATTCCAAATTGACTCGCGCGCCAACTGGAACGATCGCCGCGCCGCATTTCGGATTTCAGAAGCAGCATTTGCAGTGGTGAGTACGTCGACAATCTCTTTCATTTGTTGACTGGCCTAGAGGGTTCATAGTTTTGTTTAGTTGGGGCGTAACGGTAGTGTCCAACGAGCCCGAGTCGTTGCCTCCACATAAGCCAAATCGTCTAATCAAGAGCTTCGTTGGCAACCCTTTGTTCGTCCTTATGTGCTGCAATTTTCGCCTGCCGCAATGGCCAATTCAAGGAGTGTTCTTTCAGAAGAAAGTCCTATCAGACAGAATGACGCCGCCCTCGTTGGTCTGCATGCTGACGCGATCGAATGCGCGAAGTCTTTCGATGACCGCTTGTGGCCCCACTTTCTCGGACGTGTCAATCAGCATATCGACGAATTGGTCTACTACGCAAGCGACTAAGGTGAAGAGTGGTCCAGCGATGCGACGTAGCCAGCGATTGTCATTCGCTTCGCCAGAGATCCAGCCAATCGGGAGTGCGACAAGCGAGAAAAGTAGCAGAATTGCTAGAGGAGAATTCGTCCGAGTGCTCTGTGTGCATGGCTTTGTCATTAGGCTTTACGTTGCGTTCAGATGCCCAAGACCGAAATCGTACCGTATTCAGCGAGCGTTGTCGCGAGCCAATCATTGAACTCATTGACTGACACGCGAAGTTCGGTGAGTAGCATGGTTTCTGCTTCGACCGTTCTCTTCCTTCGTTGTGGGTAAATGTAATCTGCAAGGTCATCCAATCGACCGCCTCTTTCTACGATGGCTGACATTGCTTCTAGGTCAATCTGTATTTGCAACCACGAATTCGACGGTATCTCGGAGAAAGTATAGTGATCGTGCGATGGCCAGCTACGAATCACAGTTGGCTCGATGAATGCAAAGTGCTCTTCAGCAAAGAATACGGAACTTGGCCCCCAGCAAATATTTGAATACGGGCCGGGAAGTACCTCGATGTAGAGCGTGCCTTGAAGTATTGACTTGTCAGAGATCATCCATGTCATACGAAGTTGTCTTGCCCAATAAAAAATTCACCACCACTCCCACCACCGACTCTTTCAGCTAGCGACGCAACATCTAAGCCTCTATTTGTTATGCCGGTTTTGTGATTCGTACAGCATTGGCGACCAAGATCGTCAAAGCATTCTGAGTACGGATCCGAATCATTCTGGACATCATGGGGGACAGAACTAGCCAAGGCGTTACAGGTAACATTGCGGCGCCGATCGCAAATAGCATCCAGGTGATTCCCTGAGCCCACGGAACACCGAAGCCAACGCCAAACTGTTGGCCAAACGTAATGCCACCGACAACACCGAAAAACAAGCCGAGCCCGAGACCGAGAAGAAATGGAAATCGCATTAAGAATCGTCGCATCGAATCGACGCCGCCAAGTTCCGCGTCAAGTCGAAGTTGTTGGTCACGCAACTCAAGGTGAATTTTCGATGCTCCAAGTAGTGGATTTTGTCTGGTGCTGTTCAGGCCGGGACCAGTCAATTTAGCGGAGGTCCGATCACGATCAACGATCGCAAATCCGTTATTCGTCAATGTCACAAGTGCGGCATTGAGAACACCGTCGGTCGATGGTGTGGCATTGGCGAAAGTCGAAAAGCTGCTCATGATTGTTTCTTCGGCATAACGTATTGCGATCTAACCGGTGTACTCAGCGGGTTAGATCGTGCGTTGAACTGAGCCGCGGAGTGGGGCGAAGACTGGAGTATGCACTTTCTATGCTACACCGTCAGTTCTTAGACAGTATAACCGCTTGTGGCTCACA
>JBGSTP010000128.1:0-5670 GCA_041736515.1 Pirellulaceae bacterium | reverse complement strand
CCCGTCAAGCACCCACTCGCTGGCGCTTCGAGCTGGTACGCCCAAGGGAGGCCCCAGTTTTGTTAATAAATGGTGAAGAAATTGGGAGAGGATTCACCTGGCGCGAGATTAGTTTATATTCTGTGCGATCTTTCAAAATTCGTAAAACCCACCGAGTGCTCGAGCACTGTCGCGCTGTTCGGAACTGCCATGAGTAACGCGTCCCAAACGTCGACCAATTCCAAGTGTGGGAACTGCAACGCGCCTGCGCCCGCCGACAGCCAATTCTGTGCTGGCTGTGGTCAGCCACTCTGGCAGCGCTGCGGAGATTGCGGTGCAATGGCCTTACTGTCCCAGCCTTTCTGCAATGGCTGCGGATCCAATCTGAAGACAATTTTAGCTAACCGGCTGGAGGCTTACGAGAAGGTGCTCGTCCGCGCCCGGACGGCAGCCAACGAAGGTCGATTCGCGGATGCAATTCGACTTGCTCAGTCGATTGCCGCCCCCCCCGACTATCGCTTCCAAGAGGTTTGCCAGCGAGCCAGCGAACTTGAAAAGCAAATAGCTCAAGAGCAGATCGAAATGGAGGCTGCCGTCGCCAAGGCAAAATCGCGCGTCGAACGCTATCTGCCACAGGATCGATACGATGATATCGTCCGCATCTTGTCGAGAATTCCATCCGGAGCGCTACCCAAAGAGTTGCTCGAAATACTGCAAAACTGCCAAGCAAAAACCACAACGGCCCAGTCCAGTAAAACGGAACTGAAGGATGCACTGGCCGCCAAGAAATACGATGTTGCCGTGCAATGTTTGGCTCAGTTGGTGGAATTAAACCCGGGAGAAAAGCAGTACGAAAAGCAGCTCAAGGAGATTGCTGCCAAGGTCGTCAGCAAGGCCCAAAGATATCGCGAACGGTCTGAGTTTCAGAAAGCATTGACGCAATTGCAAAGCGTCCCCAGCCGACTACAGGACGAATCGTATTTGGAAACCTTGCACGAGTGCGAAGAGGTGCTCTTCCTGCGGACAATGCTGGCGAAAGCCACCTATATGAATCCGCTCGTAACCGCTGCTCTGGAAAAACTCGCTCGCTACACTAAAGAGGACCCGACAATTGAAAAGCTGCGCCAACGGTCGCAAAAAACGCGACAGGAAAGCAGCAAATTGACGAGTCAGATCTGGCCCGAATGGATGAAGCCCGAACGCGGCATATTGGGTATTGCCATCACGCCCACGCGAATTCCCAATGCCATGCCGGGTACGCGCCCCGATTGCTTGGCCAACAAAGGGGCACAGTTTTGGGTAGCGATAGGATTGGCCATTCAAGCAGCGCAGAATTCGATGCCACATGGAGATTTCTTGCGATTGCAAAAATCCAAGGGTTTACTGGGCGGCCTTCTTGGCGGCAAAAAATCGAAAACCTCCGAGGTTGGCTGGGGTTTTGACATTGGCGAGTCCTTTATCAAAGCAGTAAGAATCCGCCTGGTAGGCGACCCATTGCGGCCTCAAATTGAACAAGCCGCAATTGCTCCGATTGAACGTAAGTCAGCCAAGCCAAAGCTAGAACGCGACGATCTAGAGCCCGCCTTGCGAAAGATGCTGACCGACTTGCCAATCGGCGAAGAGCGCGTCGTCATCAATTACCCTGGCAACGAACTCGTGCCGCGATTTCTTCTGTTGCCTCCCAATGCCGATCGCAAGCGATTTGAGGAGTTCGTGCTGCAAGATGCCAAAGCGCATATTCCAATCAACATGGATTTGCTACAAACCGCCTATCATGTGAGCGACTCAGGAGAAAGCGAACATATTTCGCCTTCGGCATTGCTATTAGCAGCTCGCAAACTGGATATCGAAGCCCGCAAGGAACTGGTCGAAGCGGCTGGGCTGCGCGTCGATGGCATCCAGCCCGAATCGCTGGCGATTGTAAACGCACTGCACGCCTTCCTGAAATGCGATCCTATGGCGCTGGCGATTGAGGAAGAAGATGCCAACCAGACCATTAGCGCAGGACAGAGTCTAGCGGACATGATCTTGGATGTAGGGTACGACCGCACTAACCTCATCATTGCGCACCCTAAGGGAATTTGGCAACGCACCATCAACTGGGGCATGGCGGATCTCAACAAAGCCATCATCAATGCACTGCAATTGACTCAGAAAGAAGCAGATCAAATGCGCCGCGAGCCGCTGAAGGCCAAGTATTTGCAAGTACCCGTTGAGGCGATGCAAGCCGCTTGTCAAGTTCCGCGGCGCGAAGTTGAGCGATCTGCGTATGCGGCCCGCGATGCGATTGGAGACCTGCGATTGCGTCGCGTAATGCTGATAGGTGGCGGAGCCTACCAAGCGTTTCTGAGTAGCTGGCTCAATGAGCTACCATATTAATTCCCAATGAAGCCGCACCTTCGGCCCGCTTGTCTTGTAGCCACTGAGGCACAATTGGCTTAGCTTGGTGGCCTTTGAGCGGATGAACAGAACACAGGGTCTGGCTCGCGGTGCATGCACTAGCGTCAATTGCCTTATAAGAATTTGCGACAACATGAATCCTCATTCGACGGAAGTAATTGATTCTGAAGTGGATGCGATGGTCAGCTTGCACCATAAATCCCAATCGCCTTTCGCTCGATTGGCATTGTGCAATCTGGCCGTGGGAATTTTTGTGCTGGCCATTACTGCCAGCGCGTTGTCTGGCGCGTTTCTGTTCGACGATCGACCAAACATCGTAGAGAATCAAAGTCTGCGGGGAAGTCTGGTGGACTCTCTGCGTTCTACTCGGCCCATCACCACACTGTCATTCGCACTCAATTATCGCTGGTCGGGATTGGATCCAGTCGGGTTTCACTGGTTCAATAACTGCGTTCATGCAGCCGCAGCCTGCATGCTCTTCCTGCTGGTCTACGAAACGCTCAAGCACCGCGACTTCGGCCTCAGCGCAAAACTGTTACCTGCCCTGTGTGTCGCCGGCATTTGGTCTGTACATCCGCTCAATACGCAAGCGGTGACGTACCTGGTGCAGCGCGGCGAGTCGCTGATGGGCCTGGCATTCTTTACGTTCTTGTGGCTGCTGGCCAAGTCCGCGGCTGCGGGCAAAAGCGCGGCTTGGTGGTTGATCCCGGCCTTTATCATTCTCTGCGTTGGTTTAGGTAGCAAGCAAGTCATGGTGATGGCTCTACCCGTTGGATTGCTATACGACCGCGTGTTTCTATCGAACAATTGGCGGGAAGTGCGGCTACATCGCGGTTGGTTTTGGTTGGCCACGTTGATCTTGATTGGCGCGGCCGCCCTGGCTGCCATTCCGATGCTGATCGCCTCTGAGGCAGGTGTCGGTTTCCAGCTTGTTGCAGTTTCGCCCTGGGAGTACCTGACAACTCAACCCTCGGTCATCCTCCACTATTTTCGCTTGTCGCTCTGGCCGAGTCCCTTGATTTTTGATTATGGCTGGCCGCCAGAACAAAAGACCTCGGTTGTGTTGCTTACTAGCTCGATTGTGCTATCGCTGGGGATTGCCTGTAGTCTGTCCGCTTTGCATCCGAAGTTGCATGCTTGGGCCAGTTGGGGATTCTGGCCGCTGGCTACGTTGCTGGTCTTGCTCCCAACTTCCTCCATCGTGCCTTTGCAGGATTTGGCCGTCGAGCATCGTATGTACGTGCCGCTCGCGTTCCTGATGTGCCTGCTCGTGCTCTCGCTGTTTCGCCTGGGCACCTATCTTTTTCATGACAAGCCCGTCCTGGTGCCCGCCTTGATTTGCTTGCCCGTTGTTTGTGGATTTGCTGCGATGACCATTCGCCGCAACGCAGACTATCGAACGGCGATCGGCATGTGGGAGGACGTGATTGCCAAAACAGAGAAGTCGGGGCGCGAAAACATGTTGGCCGGTCGAGCCTACTCGAATTTAGGCGAAGCCTATGGCGAGGCAGAGCGCTGGGACGATTCGATTCGCGTATTGCAATTGGCGCTCGAAGCGGGCAATTTTCCAGTTGAGGTGCATGGCAATTTAGCGCGGGCCTTCATCGCGACCCACCAACTAGATTCAGCGGTCTACCATATCTCCCAAGCGCTCGAGCGAGAGCCTAAGTCGCCAAGAATTCGACAACAGGCTGGATTGCTATTCGTGGGACGCAACGATTTTCCGCAAGCTGAATTGCAATTCCGTCAAGCACTGGAGTTCGATCCTAGCGACGCGATTATTATGGTCAACCTGGCGCAGACGCTACTGGCACAGAAGAAGACAGAGGAGGCGGAAAAGCTATTCCGCAAAGCGATCACTGACGATCGAACACGCGTACCTGCGACGACAGGTCTAATTGCGATGCTAGCCCAAGAATCACGCTTTGCGGAAGCCGAAGCATTGGGCCAGACGCTATTGGATCAAGTGACAGCGACTCCCGAACACTTAGATTTAGTGGCCAGTGTTCTTGCCGCATCCGGAAAAACGGAGCAAGCGGTCAAACTCTGGGAACAGGCTGCTATTTCCGAAACTCCCCCCAAGCTCGTGAATTTTCGCCTGGGCAATTTCTACCGTGGGAAAGGCGAGTTGCCGTTGGCAGAAAAATACTACCTGCGCGAATTGAATACAAATCCAGAGTGCATTGATGCACTGAACAATCTAGCGGGAATGACGGCCCAGAAAAATCCACAGTTGGCCATCAGCTACTTTGAAAAGGTTCTGGAAAGAGCGCCGCAGTACCTGCAAGCCGATTTCAATATCGCCGCCCTGCAAGCCAACTTGGGCCAAACTGCGGAGGCGATCAAGAGGCTCGAAGATATCCTGGCTCGTCAACAGGACTTTCTACCTGCACGGGAATTGTTGCGATCGCTCCAAGAGACCAAACTTGCACCCAGCGATGCCGACACCAGCGGTAACAAGCCATGAAATCAGAGGCTTCGTGCACGCCAGCCACTGTATCACCCTGAACGCCTCTAACTGGTGTGTGATTTTTCCTGCAGGGCCTACTTTCTTGGCCCCAAACGGCTATTGACGGGCTACTAAAGTAGTTTCTGTTCGATTGACGGCCGCAGTCAAAAAACTGGCGGCACGATTTTGGGAGCTACTACGCTTCGCACGGCGTTAGCGTCGCAGTACTTTAAACGGTTAGTTCGAAATAGCGCAGCCGATGCACGCTTATCTTTAGATCACCAAACGCAAGCTTGACTCTGTCGACCCATGGTCGAATTGCAGCAATTAGTCCTTGTGAAGCGGGAAGAGAAAACATGTCGGACGGCCCAGCGGAAAAAATAACAGTAGTGGTCGGTGGAGGCGTCGCAGGCCTGAATTGCGCAAATTATCTCAATCGAAAATCGATCAAATTTCAGCTGCTGGAAAGCAGCGATGGGGTCGGTGGACGTATGCGTACGGACTGTGTCGAGGGCTTTCGTCTCGATCGAGGATTCCAGGTTTTTCAGAGTGGATATCCCGAAGCCAAAGCAATCCTGGACTATACGAAGCTCGAATTGGTGCCGGTCATCCCCGGCGCATTGGTCAGAAAAGGGTCGAAGTGGGTGCGAATGGTCGATCCCATTCGCTGTCCGAGCTCGGCGATCGGCACAGTGTTCAATTCGATTGGAAATCTAGGTGATCGCGTTAAGCTGGCCAGATTGTTATGGGACGTCTGGCGGACTCCCTTGGAGCACCTAACGACGGCCGCAGAAGATAAGTCGACGCGCGAGCTACTGACCGACGACTATCGTTTTTCTGAT
>JBGSTP010000107.1:0-55337 GCA_041736515.1 Pirellulaceae bacterium | reverse complement strand
AGATTTTCGTGGATTTGTCTAACCTTCGCGGGGGCCCCGACAACATCACTGCTATCGTCATCGAAGCGACGGACAATCGCCTCGCGACGCCTTCGCAGGGCACCATAGCAGTGCGAAAAAATGGCAAGCGCAAGCCCTTCTCTACAGCGCTGGGGGTGGTGACTGCTGTCTGCTTCTTGGCTGCTGCCATCTTGTTTCTACTGCAACTGCTGCCACTTGCTTTGGTGACCAGTGTCCTGGGAATTATCGCGATCACAACTGCTCTAATTCAAGTTTATTGGACCGAGGCGGACGAAAACGCGCACACCGGATCACGTTATGGCCATGGACCTCATCGTCAATTCCAGGCTAAGCCTAGCCAGTCGCTCTTCGAGCATTTGGCGGGGACCATGAAATCACTTCGCGAGGCTTCCGAAGAACGACGGTGGAAAATCGACTGGCCTAAGCTCGACCAGCAGTTTGCGTTAGCCCGTTCCAAGGCAGATCACAGTGACTACCTGGAGGCCGTTCGAATCCAGTCGCTGTTGCTGATCGAACTGATGCGTCAAATCCGCAAGCAACGCGGCGACAGCCCAGGCGACTCCTCAGTTGACCTGTGACAGTACGACCAACAGGTCTCGGCGATCAATAATAGCATTGACTCGCATCTTTCCGATTTTCGCGAACATGGCATTCACTTAAGTTTTCGCCTAAGTTCATAAGCTCACTTTTAGTCTGGCAAAAAGACAGCCAGCCTTGGCTGGGCGCGTCAAAGATTCGCCGTTTGCTCGCGATGCATGAATTGCTAGACTCCGGGCATGCAAAGGTTTAATACTTATATTGTTGGCGAAATCACTAAGTTGTTTGTGGTGGCTTTGGTAGCCTTCACGACCATGATTATGTTGGTGGCCGTTGTTCAGCAGCTAGTGAGTCAAGGATTGGGACCGATGGCGGTCCTAGAGATGATACCTTACGTTTTGCCGATCTCGCTCCAATTCGCGATCCCTGCCACGCTGCTGTTTGCCGTATGCAGTGTCTATGGTCGAGTCAGTGCGGATAACGAAATCCTAGCGGTCATGGCTGCAGGTGTGCCGCCGATCAAGTTTATCGCTCCAACGCTGATCGCCAGTTTTTTGTTGAGCCTGTGTGCAGTTTGGCTTAACGATATCGCCGTCTCTTGGGGAATGCCTGGTATCAATCGAGTCATTATGCATTCGGTGGAACATGTGGCTTACAACTATCTTGCAACGCAGGGATCTTACAGCAACGATCAGGGCTTCTCGATTCACGTGCATGGCATCGGGCCGGATGGACGCGAACTGATTCGTCCGACCATTACCACACCTCCTCAGAGCGATGGAAGCTCGGCCGAGATTACGGCTGCATCGGCGCGTTTGACTGTCGATCCCGTGGCAGAGGAATTGCGGATCGAGTTGATCGACAGCGTGATTCAAGTTCGGGACTGGGATTATAAGCGTCCCGGACCGCAGAGCTTCAAAGTAAAGCTGTCCCAAGCGACGAAGAAAGGCACAACCACCGGCCGTCCGACCGAGATTCCCATGCGTCAAATCGGTAGCGAAATGCGAAAGCAGATTGCTGAAATTGAAAAAACGCAAGAGCTAATAGCGGCGCGCACGGCGATGGGATTGTCTGTCGGCAAAATGGAGTGGTTGGACGATGAACATTCCTTTGAGTCGCTTGGCAAGGTTGATGGCGGCCGCAGTCGTCTTCAACGACTCAACATCGAACCCTGGAGAAGATGGGCCAGCGGGTTTAGCTGTCTTTTTTTTGTGTGGGTAGGCATTCCGCTATCTATTTGGATGCGCTCGGCCGACCATTGGACTAGCTTTGGAGCTTGCTTTATGCCTATTCTGCTTTTGTTCTACCCAGCCTTCATGATCGGGCTCAATCAAGCGAAAGACGGTGTTTGGCCTCCCATTGCGGTGTGGCTAGGGAACTTGATTCTACTGGCTGCCGGCGCATGGTGGCTAAGGAAGATCTATCGAAACTAATCGTTCACCGTAAGGAACCGTGGCCATTTCAACACAAATCAACGATACAAATTGGGCATCGCCCAAGGCTACCGTATTGCCAACGGCCATCCATAAATGGTTGTCTCGCCAACGAATCCCGATCAGCTTGTTAGGCTTTTCGAGTCTCGCACTGATAAACGTATTTGTGCTGCAAACGATTCCAGTAAATCCCTTCTCGTTCGACTTACAGGCGATCGCCGGTTGTCTGACCGTGTTGTTGGGACTTGCGATTCGCAGTTGGTCGGCGGGAACACTGAACAAGTCGCGCGAAATTACCAACGTCGGCCCCTATGCTTTGGTGCGCAATCCGCTTTACCTTGGCTCGTTCCTGATGATGATCGGATTCTGCATTTTGTGTCGCGATGTGCTGACATCTCTATTTGTCGCTGGTCCGCTCGTGTTTTTGTATTGGCAGCAGGTACGCTTTGAAGAAGTTCGACTAGCAGCAATGTTTCCAACCCAATGGACGAGTTACATGGAGCAAACTCCTCGTTTCATTCCGGTAAGAATAAGTCGCAAGCTCTGGGCTGGGTGGTCCGGAGAACAATGGCTCCGGAATCGAGAATACAATGCCATCATCGCGACTTCCGTGGGACTGATAGCGGTTTTCGTATGGTACTGTGTCCGCAGTCAGGCCTGAGATTTACGCGGAGCTGTAGGTCGATCGGTGGCGAAGTCGGCAAGGAGGTCGGTGTGCTATCCCGAATGTTGATTCGCAAAAAGATCCTGTTCACGACAGTGCTGTTGACCTGCACTCTGTTGCTGTTGATGTATTGCAGCCTCTACAGCGGCTACGCTTATCGCGATCTTTCGTACAACATCAGCCAGTTGGCGGCGGAATTAAAGACCACATCGAAGCTGCGTATGGAGCTCGACAAACTGGTGAGTATGGCCGACGCGGCGAGCAACGCGCAACCCGGTGACCAGTGGATGCCGCAGTTCTTTATTACTCCTCGGCGCGCATCGATTCGGCAGCAATTGAGGGAAGTCGAAGAGACGCTCAACGACTACGAGGCGCACGTACGCAATCGAATGTTGTCGGCTCCATTGTTCTCCGATCGCAGCAAGGAATTGGCCAGCGCTATGGACATTCGCGCAAAGCTCGATGCCGTACGCTCGGTACGTTGGATAAGCGAAGAGGAGCCCGGGTCGCTTTTTGAGTCGAGTCCCTGGCTCAAGGCAGATCTTGAGGCGCTGGCATTTACGGTACAGGAACTGCCGCTACATGTGCTGGAGAGAATGGAAAACTTTCGCGGCGAAGTGCGCAGCCGCTACCGGACGCTCATCGTAACCATCTTTGCATCCTCGGTGGTATCGCTCGTTATCGTGGCCATGTCGTTCGCGTTTTTCCGGCATTCGGTGGTACAACCATTCAAAGTGCTGCTCAGCGGCAGTCGCCTGATTGCCCACGGACAATTCGATCATCGAATACTACTTCATTCGCAAGATGAATTATCCGAGCTGGCCAATGCGTTGAACAAGATGACAGATCGCTTTGTTACGATTCGGAACAACTTGAATGAAACGGTCCAGCAACGCACACGCGAAGTGGTTCGCAGTGAACAACTAGCCAGCGTAGGGTTTCTGGCCGCCGGCGTGGCTCACGAGATAAACAACCCATTGGCCTCGATCGCCTGGAGCGCCGAGGCGCTGGAGGGTAGGCTCCATGAGATTCTGCATGTTTCGGCGGAGTCAGCAACAGCCAGCGTTTACGACGAAGAACAAATCAACGTCCTTCGAAAATATCTCAAGCGAATACAGGACGAAGCCTTTCGTTGTAAGGGCATTACGGAAAGGCTACTAGATTTCTCGCGGCTCGGAGAATCGCAGCGCAAGCAGGAAACAGATATCCATGAGTCTGTAAATGATGTTATTGCCTTGGTTAAACATCTCGGCCAATATCGCAATAAGAACATCGAATTTAATAGCCCGCCAGGTGTCATGGCCTTCGTGAGTCCAACCGAATTCAAACAAGTAGTGCTCAATCTCCTAACCAACTCGCTGGATGCGTGCCAGGATGGCGGTACTGTGAAAGTTGGTCTGGCCTCTACTGATTCCGAATTCACGCTCATCGTCGAGGATAACGGTTGTGGAATGACAGAAGAAGTTCTCTCACATTTGTTTGAGCCGTTTTTTACGCGCCGGCGCGATGGACGAGGAACTGGCCTTGGCCTCTCAATTACCTATCGCATAGTACAGGATCACGAAGGGTCCTTGGTCCCGCACAGTGCTGGTACCGATCAAGGTTCGACATTCGTGCTTACCATGCCACTCAAAACTGACGTTAAGGGAATATATGAAGGACTCAAAGTTGCAGCCTAAGGGACTCAGGATCCTCTTTGCGGATGACGAGGAGGCATTGCAAGACCTGATGAGCATGGAACTGCCTCGCATGGGACACTCGGTTACGGTGTGTCCCGATGGCGAATCGGCAGTGCGCGAGTCGCAAGAGCATCAGTTTGATTGCCTGCTGGTAGATTTGGATATGCCGGGCATAAGTGGCATCGAGGTCATTCGCGCAGTCAAAGAAAGAACACCAGAAACCGAAGCCGTCGTGCTGACAGGCAAGGAATCATTAGAGACAGCCGTCGCGGCCATGCGCCATGGTGCCTGCGATTACTTGACCAAACCCTGTCGCTTGTCCGACTTGCAGCGTCTACTCGCGCAAATTCTCGATCGTCGCGAAACAGTAAGGAATTACTACGCGACCAAGAAGCAAATCATTCTTCAATCCGGTGCAACACCGCTCATTGGTGAACACGCGTCGATGCAGATGGTGAAAAAACTTGTCGCCAAAGTCGCACCGACCAATTCGACCGTTCTGATTCGCGGAGAAACCGGGTGCGGTAAGGAACTGGTCGCGCGAAGCGTTCATGATCAGAGTCAGCGCAGCAATAAAGCATTTGTGGCTATCAATTGTGGCGCACTGCCTGAAAACTTGATTGAGAGCGAATTGTTTGGTCATCGCAAAGGCGCATTTACGGGTGCGGATAGCCAGCGTGAAGGACTGTTTGAGGTAGCCAATGGCGGCTCGATTTTTCTCGATGAAATCGGTGAATTGCCATTGGGGATGCAAGCCAAGTTACTCCGCGTACTTGAAAGTGGCGAAATAAGAAGACTGGGAGACAATGAGCCATTTCGCGTGGATGTTCGCGTCGTCTGTGCCACGCACCGCAACCTCGAACAAATGGTGGAAGAAGGCACCTTCCGCGAGGACTTGATGTTCCGCATCAACACATTTGAAATACACTTGCCCTCGTTGCGTGAACGCAGCAGCGATATCCCAAGTTTAGCCCTTCACCTCTTTCGAAGATTTCGGCAAGAAACCATCAAGGATGATCAGTTATTCAGTCAAGCTGCGATGGATGAGTTGACTAATCATGTTTGGCCAGGCAACGTGCGCGAGTTGGCCAACGTCATCGAGCATGCCTCGATTCTTTGCGAAACTCCTCCCATCCTGGTAGAGCACCTTCCCAAGCACTTTACCGATCGCCGCCTGCGAAAGGAGCTAAGGTCATTCGGCCCTATCTCGCTGAAGCAACTCGAATTGACCGCAATTCACGAAGCCGTTTCCCGGCACGAAGGAAACAAGCAGGCGGCAGCCGATGAACTTGGTATCAGTCTAAAAACACTGTACAACAAATTGAACCAGCAAACAGCCAGCGATTTAGCCAAATCAGCTTAGCGAGTTTGAAACCTTGAGTGGCTCAAGCATTCGTACGACGCCTGCAATGACGCCGAGAACCTCAGCATGATCGACGATTGTGGCTGGTAAGCCGCGCGATACGGGTTGCAATCGTATGCGTCCGGCTTCCGGCAGCCAATAGCGCAGGCAGGTTTCAGAATCACCCGTACGAATCACTGCCAGTTGTCCGAGCATTGCGTAAGCTTGTCGCTGCAGGACAAGCAGATCGCCTACACGAATTTGAGATTCGACCAACGAATCGTCGAGCACTCGCAAAAAGCACCTGCCGTGCACAGCTAACTCGGCAAGGTCAATCGTCTCGAGCGGCTCCGCAGTGAAACCGCACTTGCCGGAGGATATGCGGCCACCGATCGGAAGCTTGGCTCCGACAAGGCTGGATATCGATTCCGTCAATTCGATGGCGCGGCTTTTGTTTGCTGCACGCGTGATCATTCCCTTTCGCTCCAGAGCTCGCAAATGGCACATCACGCCATTGGGCGATTTGATGTTCATGTACTCGCCAATCTCCCGAACCGTAGGACCGTAGCCGCGCTTTACGATGCGATCGCAAATAAAATCGTAAACGGCCTGCTGTTGATTGGTGAGAGGGCGATTCATAAGTGGCCATTCAAAAGGTGGGCTCAAGACAAAAGATGGCGTGTTCGCAAGTATACCTGTGATAGTCTGTTCAGTATAACTTGGAAATATTTGGTCGGTCAATTTTCTGCCCCGAGGCTGCATGGCGACCGAGATAATTGTGTTGCAAACGAAGCGGGCGCGCTGCAGGTTTAATATTGGACTTCCGGCGTTCCCGGAGTGAATCGCGTTCCAACTGCTACGAGCAAAAATCCCCTTGGGGGCTGGTTTAACGGTCAGGCGGCAAATGCTATGGAGAGGAAGTTTCACATGCAGCCGCTAAGCGGAGTTAAGATATAAAGCTCCGCCTGCAACAGCGATCGTTCGAAGCGCAAAGTTGAAATCAAAGGCAACGACCGCGATTTAAACTTTCCGCTCAAATGCGAATTGCTCGACTGTTTCAGTTAGTTAAAACGGTCTAGGATGTTAGCGAGTTTCGCATTACGGTAGCAGGCTAGTTGGACAGTGCCACTTTAGGCCCGAATATCAGCTCGATGCGCCAGCGAGTGGGTCGTAAGCGTGCGAATTTGTTGGACTTTATGACACTTCTCGCCGATCGCCGCCACGTAGGTCAGCCTCTCCGAGGTTGACACCAACAAAGCAGTGGTCTTTCGAGTCTCAGAGAGACTCGACTACGTGACTTGCCGACGTCGTCACTAACTCACACGCGTAATCAGTTTAGAGTTATGATTGATGGCGATAAGCGATAAGAGTCGACTTTTTTGTATTTTACAAGCGACCCACTCGCTGGCGCGTCTGGCGCGTCGAGCTGGTCTTGCCATAGTTTTCGCAAAGTGGTGCAGTCGAGCTGGTAGGGTCAATCTTGTTTTAGATCTAGTAGCGTTTGCCGTTCAGGCATTTGCTTATAATATTCGTCGAGCGGATAGCAACCGCTGACAATGCCGTTTCGCGGCGCTGTGGTGCAGTCGCTGAACGTCCGGCAGATCAGCTTTCGCGACGGTGTTTGTCCCTGCAAGGTGTCGCGGGGTAAGGTCGGATACGACAGCACCATGCGCCCTAAGCCGACGCAATCCACTAGACCTTCTCGAACGGCAGCTTGAGCCACGAGCGGTAAAAACTCCTGCAGATAGGTGTAACCCGAGCCAACGAACTTCATTTCGGGAAGCTTTGCTTTGACTTCGGCAGTCGCGCGAATTTGTCTGGCAACCCCGACCAGCGGATCTTCGGGAGGCTGGTAGCCATCGCTGGGTGGAAAAATAGCCGGGCGTTGAATATGGGGATTGTAGTAGGGGCTGCCGCAGGTCAGATTAACCATGCTCACTCCGGTATCGTGCAACATGCCCAGCAATTCGATGGGCTCACTCAGCTCGAGCCGCAGTGGGTTGTCGGGGTCGAGTCCGAATCCAAACTCGTAGGCCATTCCTTGATCCCAGGAAAGTGGAATACCGCCCACTTCTCCAGGCTGGTAGGGCAGCGTGTCGAACACGCTCAGCCGTACGCCGACAGACAGACCTGGACATTCTTGTTTAATGCGGCCAATGGCGGTGCGGAGCACTAGCGAACGACCTGCCAGATCTCCTCCAAATCGTCCCGGACGTCGGCGGGCGCTCAGCAGTTCGTGGAGCAAATACCCGTGGCAGGCCTTCACGTCAACAAAGTGAAATCCGAGCTTATGCGCTAACTTGGCGGATACTACGTAGTCGTCGATCAATCGCTCAAGATCATCATCGGAGAGCAGGACACTGTCATCGTCGGCAGCGATATTGAACTTGGGATCCAACAGCGGGTGGTGGTAGGCAATTCTAGGTTCCCAGCGTTTGTGGTCGTTGGGTTTGCAGAATCGTCCCGAATGTGTGAGTTGCAATCCGACGGCCAAATCATCAGTACTTTGGCCACATGCCGCGTGAGCATCCAGCAGACTTTGCAGCAAGCGTCTCAAGCCGGCTTCATTGCTCGTGGTGGCCAGCGTTTGGTTTGGATTGGCACGGCCGGTAGGTTGAACCGCCGCCGCCTCTCCGCCCCAGATCAATTTTGCACCACTTTCGCCAAAACGCTGCCAGCGTCGAATGGTCAGATCCGATGGGCTACCATCGCGATGCGCGTCCCAGCCTTCCATGGGATGAATACACCAGCGATTACCGATGTTCAACCCGTCGACGTGCAGGGTTTGGGCGAGCGGCGAATTGCCTTCCGCGGACAACAATTCATTGTCGCAGGGAAGCTGCAATCCTAATTCACTAAGCCTCTCTTGGAAGCGTTCGACTGTTTTGAGTTGAGCAACTTTGGGAAAAGACGGTTTGTTCATTGTGCTTGTTTCTGTTCGCAAAATGAGGGCGACTCGAAGGCCAGATGGTCCGCTTGTTAGCGGAAGATCTGCAACGGCACGTGAGATAAGCGGAATGTGTGTCGCGAGCTGTCAGAAAAGAATTTTATGGTAACAGCGCGCTTTAGACCGCGACCTTGCGATGAAATTATCTCACCTTGGCCGTATTTCTGATGCACTACGATACAGCCTTCGCGGAATTCTGCCCAGGGATCCTCGTTTGCTGGAAGGTCGCTGAGATCTGCGGCGGAAAAAACTTTGGGGCGCGAGGCCGATTTCTTCTTTTTCAACAATCGCTGTTGTAGCTCCTCGGGAGGCAACTGGCACGACTCGTCGAAGTCATCGAACGTATCGAAGCAATCGTCGGTTTCGTCGATTTGGCTGACATCGTCCCAGTCCTGGCGCAGCCCCTCAACATCCTCAGCAAATCCTAACTGTGGGTCGTAATAATCGTCGAAAACCTCCGTTCGATCGTTGATGAGTAGTTCGCTTCGAGGTAATTCCATGAGAAAGGAACTGGCTACTCCACTGCCCTGCCCTGAAAAACCGCGACTCTTGGCATAACTTAACTGAAGCTGGTCTTTAGCCCGAGTAATGCCAACGAACAACAAGCGGCGCTCCTCTTCGAGCGAGAGAGGATCGTCCTTGCTGCGTATGTGTGGGAGGATGTTTTCTTCAACTGCAATGATGAACACGCGGGGAAACTCAAGTCCTTTGGCGGCATGTAGAGTCATTAACGTGACCAGGTTCGAGTCGCTGCTCAACCGATCCGTATCGGCCTGCAAAGCCGAAACTTCTAGGAATGCTTCCAGGGCGGAACGGTCTTCCCCCACCTCGTTGTCCAGCTCGCGCGCTTCGGCCAGCAACTCATCCAAATTGGAGAGGACATCGCTGTCGCTGTCTTCGCCGCCGTTGAGCTTGAGTAGGTAGTTGCGATAGTCGGTCAGCTCGATTGTCAACTGCACAAGATCCAACAGCGGGCCGTGCACAAGGCTGCTCAACTGGTCATGCGTTTTTAGAAAGCTCGTTAAAGCCGATAGCGCGCGTTTGCTAAGCACCTTTTGCTCGATGGCTTGCCGGGCCGCATCGAGCATCGACTTTCCATGTTTCCGGGCCAGTTCTTCGATCTTAACGACAGTTTGTTTGCCTATTCCACGTGGTGGTGTATTCACGGCGCGTTGGAATGCAATATTGTCTTCAGGATTGTTGAGTAACAACAGGTAGGCAACGAGATCCTTGACTTCCTTTCTCGCATAGAAGCGAAAGCCACCGATCAATTGAAATGGAATATGGCGTCGGGCCAATGCATGTTCCATCAG
Organism: Pirellulaceae bacterium; assembly: GCA_041736515.1. Lineage (GTDB taxonomy): Bacteria > Planctomycetota > Planctomycetia > Pirellulales > Pirellulaceae > Aureliella. The sequence continues at coordinate 45,401 of JBGSTP010000107.1, read as the reverse complement.
TCGCGAGTTTGCGTTCGTGCGATACAAAACACCAAAGTCGCGGAACTCAAGCTCCTCATGATTGACTAACGTTGCGATTTGTTCGGCAATATCCTCAGCCTCGTTGCGGGCCGTGGTGTAGATATTTAATCGCACCGTGGCTCCTGTTGATCGCAGCGGAATGAGCGTCTTTGCTTTGCGGTATTCGTTGTGCTGGATCAAACAATCGGCGACGGATAGTATCTCAGGAGTGCTGCGATAATTTTCTTCCAGACGCAATATGCGAAGCTTAGGAAAGTCTTTTTCCAAATTAGTGACATTCTGCAGGCTCGCGCCGCGCCAGCCGTAAATCGATTGGTCTGGGTCGCCCGTAGCTGCCAAGTGCGGATAGTCTACCGAGAGACTTCGCACGATCACGTACTGTGCGAGGTTCGTGTCCTGATACTCGTCGACCATGATGTAGCGTAATTTCTCGTCAAGCTGCTGGCGGAGTTCCGGGTAGGAACGCAGCAGATTGGCAACATGCATCAGAATATCGTCAAAGTCGACAGCGCTGTTTTGCAGCAGGACCTGTTGATAGTACGGGTAAACTTGCCCAACCTGGTATTCATCGCTTGAAAGTGCTTCGGCCCGAAGGATCTCTGGAGATACCAGCCGATTCTTGTAATAGCTGATGCGGTTGGCTAACTTGGCAAGCGGGATATGCGTTAATTCAAATTTGGCTTCGTCTACTGCATTGGAAAGTGCTTTGAGCGCATCGTCCGAATCGTAAATGCTGAAGTTCTCGGTCAAGCCCACCAGCCGCGCGTAGCGTCTTAGGAGTCGGACACAAAAGCTATGGAAGGTACCCAGCCAAACATCGTTTTTCCCGACGATGCGTTCTAAACGCGACCGCATTTCTCCAGCCGCTTTATTGGTGAAAGTGAGCGCAACGATACCGGCAGGATCGATGCCCTGTTCGATCATAAAGGCGATGCGATGGGTGATCACTCGCGTCTTGCCGCTGCCGGGACCCGCCAGGATCAGCAGCGGACCATCGATTATGGTTGCGGCTGCTTGTTGCGATGGGTTGAGTCCGTCGAGTAGCTTGGATTCCATTTTGTAGCTTTGCTAGCAATGGTGAAAATGTTGTCTTCGCGATTATTGGAGCAACTTCTTACTTACGTTATACTCTGCTCTAGCGATCTTCGGAACGATCCGAAGAGTAGGTCCACGGACAAGGATTTAGGAGGGAACCAACATGGCACGAACTCGGATTCCAATTAGCCAAGCTGAGGAAAAAGCTCGCCACATGCGCGAGCAACTCGATCTCAGTACTGCCGAAATTGGGCTCGCTGTGCGGACGACGAATTGCTTAGAGGAGAAAGGCATCTTTACGGTGCGCGATCTGCTACGAAGCACGCCCAAGGAGCTGCTCGGTATTTCTAATTTTGGCGAAAAGACGCTAGAGGAAGTGTACGGCGCGCTGGAGAAAATCGGCTACAGCCGTCCTATTCGAACTGCGAAGTAAGCGGTCGGCAGCAGTGAGTTGCTCTCTCTCTGCGATCAACGTCCGAACCGCAGAGAGACTGCTACCTTCAACGAAGCCCTATCCTCTAGTTGCTTGGGCAATCCGCCAGATTCTTTGGTCCCAGTCCTAGGTCCCAGCAGCGGTTAACCAAGTGTGGATCTCTGGTCGCGGTCTTTGCCAGAGATCGGCTAGTTTTCTGTTCTTGTATTATTCAATTTCGACTGTCCCAGTGGCGAGTTGGCGCTGCTACAATCCGCACATGTTTGCTGGACCAAGGCTGCATTTTCTGACGCTGCTAGCGCAGGGTGATTAAGCTTTCACCTGGCGGGCTTATTCCTTATCGATCGCGGGGCTGTACTGTGAGTGGATCCAAGATTCAGCGCAATTCTCTGATGGGAATTCGTTTGTTTATTTTCTATGCCGTTTTTTATCTGGCGTTCGTATTGGTCAATGCTTTTGCGACGGAAGCTGGCGAGTGGCAGGTAGTAGGCGGCTTGAATTTGGCCGTGTTATGGGGTTTTGCTTTAATTGCGTTGGCTTTCCTTCTGGCCATGATCTATGGACTGTTTTGTACCGACGAAGGTCCAGCGCCAGAATCGCAAGTGGTATCGAAATCCGAGATAAAGAACTAAATCATGATTCATGAACCTTCGATGATGGCAGTCATCATCTTTTTAATATTCGTCGGCATTACATTAGGACTGAGTTTTTACTTGGGGGGAAAAGCTCAATCGTCCTCCGGTTATTTCGCAGCTCATGGACAGATTCCCTGGTTTGTCAACGGAATTGCATTTGCGGGTGACTATCTTTCAGCCGCCTCATTTCTTGGCATATGCGGCATGATCGCATTTTATGGTTACGATGGGTTTCTCTACTCGATCGGCTACTTGGCAGGTTGGGTGGTCGCTTTGTTTGTAATTGCAGAACCCATGAAACGGCTTGGTAAATTCACGTTCGCCGATGCGCTTAATTCCAAGTTTCAATCCCGAGGCATTCAGCTCGCAGCAGGGGTCAGCACGCTGGCCGTAAGCGTGTTCTACTTAATTCCGCAAATGGTTGGCGCGGGTGTATTGGTGCAGCCTCTACTTGGATTTTCGCATTGGCATGGTGTGGTCATCGTGGGGGCGGTCGTGATTCTGATCGTAGTGACTGCCGGAATGGTCTCCACAACCTGGGTGCAATTCCTTAAAGGGTCGCTGTTAGTGGCATTTAGCTTGGTACTGACCGTGCTTATTCTGCAACGTGGTTTTGAGGTTCGAACGGGGGGCGTTGACGGTTACTCGTTCACAAATCATGTCATCGCGGAAGGTAAAACGGCTGAGCAGCAATTGTCCGAACTGGGATACATCGTTCAGGAGTCCACTGGCAATTGGGCAGGCAAACCCTACTGGCAAGTATTGACGGCTGAGAGGAAAAGACGACTTTATCGCGAAACTAGCACCGGTGATTCCAAGCAGTTGATGGAATGCCAGATCGTACAAGTCCTGGGCGACGGAAGTAAACTGATCAATGGCGAGCAGGCTGGAAAGGTTCAGGACGATGGACGCAAGGTGGATTTGCATCCGGTGGGTTTTATATCCAAGCTACCTAACGGCCAAAAAACAGGCGCTGTCGGGCCGATTGCCTTTCTTGCCACGCTTAATGACGCGGAAGTGATACTTTGGGGCAGCGAAACGGTGGCGGAGGAAGATGGTACGAAAACCACTGTTTACTATCCTAAGCCAACTCCTGGAACTCATGTCCTGCGGCCCGGAGAGAATCCCATTTTTTCTGGCATTCGCCAGGAAGGGTTTTGGCCAAAACTCAATTTCCTTTCGCTGATGTTGGCACTGTTTTGTGGTACCGCATCTTTGCCTCATATTCTCATTCGATATTACACCGTCAAGGATGCTAGCGCGGCTAGAAAAAGCACAATTGTTGGTATCGCAGCCATCGGATTTTTTTATGTTCTGACGCTCTATATGGGCTTGGGGGCTATGACCAGTGGTGCGCTGGACGTCACCAACAGCAACATGGCTGCTCCTCTGTTGGCTCGCAGCATGAATGAATGGTTGTTTGCCATGATCTCGGCAATTGCGTTTACGACGGTACTGGGAACGGTCAGCGGTTTGATTCTGGCGTCGGCTGGAGCCGTTAGCCACGACATACTCAAGAATTATGTTGGTCTCGAGATGACCGATCACGAGCAGGTGCGCGTCGCCAAACTGGCTTCGGTAGCAGTGGGGGTGGTGGCCATCGTACTTGGCATATTGTTTGAAAAAATGAACGTCAACTATTTGGTGGGCTGGGCATTCAGTGTGGCTGCCTCGGCCAATTTGCCTTCGCTGGTCATGTTGCTATTTTGGAAGCGTACGACCAAGCAAGGAATTATTGCGGCGGTGATCGTGGGCATGCTCAGTTCGCTGGGATGGATCCTCCTCAGCGCGGACACGTTTGCGCAAGTTTATGGGACCTCAAGACCAGAGTGGTTGGCTGCGGTGATTCCGTTTAGCCAACCTGGCATCGTCACGATTCCACTTTCGTTCATGACGCTCGTAGTCGTGTCGCTGGCAACGCCCGCGCATCGCGATACCTAGCACCCGTGCCACACATGCCGGGGCCTGATCGAAGCCAGCGCTAAAGCCAAGTCGCCACGAATCTCACGCGTAGATTCGTGTTGTTTGTGGCAAGTTCACAGAATGCATCGCTGGGCCTGCTCGGGGGAATTGCCTGTATTGGGTGGGCTGTTTTTGGCATGCTGATTGCATGTTGAAAACCTTTATTGCGTTGCGCATTGCCAGCTTGGCAGGTACCGGGCATAGTTTTTTTGAAAGTCCTGAATGGAAGATCTGATGGCGAATCGTTGGCAGAGCCCCCCTACTTGTTGTTTGACCGGCAATTTACTGGTTGCATCGCCTCACTGGCAGCACGAGCTGTTCGGCCAAACGGTTTGTTTGGTAGTCCATCACAGCCCACAAGGAGCGATCGGAGTTGTCCTTAATCGCAATTCACCGATTCCTGCGAGCGGATTGTTTGAGAAATTGGCTGGCAACAAGCACATTACGGTTAGACCGGCGTTGAATCTCGGTGGCCCTCAGTCCGGTCCCGTGGTGGCTCTCCATGATCGCCGGGAGTTGGCCGAATTCACTTCGGCAGAAGGTGTCTACTTTGCCGCACAAGTCCAGCATTTACATCAGCTAGTGACATCGCCATCCGACGATTTGCGGGTTAAGATTATCGTAGGGCAAGCAGACTGGGGGGCTGGCGAGCTCGATCGTGAGTTTATCGAAGGAAAATGGCTGCCATTGCCTGTTTCTCCAGCCTTGGTTTTTGCCGACGACACGGAAATGTGGAGTCGGGCAATGCGAAAAGTTGGCGATTTTTACATGTCCATGATCACGGCGAGCCGATTTCACCCCACGGATATTTTGGCCAACTAAGCCAGAAAATGGCTGCAGATTCAGCTTATTTCCTGAACTACTATCGATCGGTTATCGCGAATGCGCGTTGGTGAAGTTGTCAAAGTAATTCCTGAAAAGAAAATTGGATTTATCCGCTCGGAGGATTTGGACGAAGACGTTTTCTTTCACTTCTCCAAAGTGCAGAAGGTAGGCACTCTCGACCTGCAACAGGGCGATGAGGTGGAGTATGAGATCGACGAGTTGCACCGCATCGAGAAGATTCGTCTCCAAGCTACACTGGTTCGACGTTCGGCTCGTCCACTTACAATGCGACTTGCCCCCAGCGATGCCCCCGATCTTAAGGCCCATCATCATCCCAAGGCCAGGCGTCGACGTCCAACCTGGCGCGAGAAAGAGAGCGCTGAAGAGGCGTCATCCGACGATCCCAACGACACGACTCCATTGTCCCAGGATTGAAAGTTGCTGCAGGGGTTATTCGTCATCCCTGGCTGCCGCAACAGCTCGCTCGCTTTCGCTCAGTAGATTGTCCTGCATAAACTTTTGTAGCATATCGCGCGTTGTCTGAAACATTTTATCGATTCGATTCTTGGCACTCACAGGTACAGGTCCGTCCTGTTCATCAAGCATGCGACGTTGGATGGCCTGCAATTCCTCAGCCATCTCAGTGTAATTCCGCAAGCGCCGAAGTTCGTCCACGGTAGCTTTGGCCTGATCCAACTTCCCGTTCTTAAGATGCAATTGGATTCGAGCTGCAAGCAGATTTCTTAAGCCCACGAGGTCAAGTATTTCGGCCTGAAAGCCGCGCACAAAGGCTTCAGCCCGTAGTCTGCGCGAATCATCTTTGAGCTGTGCGGTTTCGATGGCTTTTAGGCCTGGAACCATTGGCAATTTAGCGAGTACCTCATCGCCGTTCTTGATATAGATCTGAGTTAAGGCAGCGCGTAGGGGAATGACTGCGTTGTCGGGCTCAGAACTGGCTGGTGCGTCCGCCGAAGCGTCTGATGCAGGTGCATCCGTTGCAGGTTCCTCCGTTGCTGTTACATCCACTGCTGGGGAATCTGCTTGTGCGGCTGCAACTAACGCTTTGTTTTCGGCCTCCCGTTTGGCTAATGCGCGTTCATAACGGATTTTCTCTGGTAATATTCCGCCGAATTCTTTAGGGGCAGGAATAGTAAAGCGACCTCTCCAGTCCGTGCGTCCAAGCAGCTCGAATTCATCGGTCAACAGATCTCGTCGATAAACAAAGCTCCCAGCTTGCGGATTGCCGTTATCGCGGACTAACAATTCGATGTCGGTACTATCAAACTTAGGACGCACCTTGAGCAACATTCGCTGCGTACGGCGGTTCTTTCTGCCCTGCAAGCCGGGGCCACCGGAGTAAGTGTAGACATTGGCTTCCAGTTTTACTCCGTCGCTGGCTGTGATCGCTGCAAATGTCCAGGATAGGGGTTCGAGCAGGTCTGGTACGCCGTTGCGATCGTCGCGGCGGACAATGGGCTGCATCACATCTCCTAAGACGATGGCAGCCGGGTTGTCGTCATCGACAATTAGGCCGCCCGCCCGCAATCGCAACATGGCACTCTTGGTTTCGGCATCTTCCACTCTCGCCACCGGCGCAAATGCCCGAACGATAGTGGCGGTTGCGAGCCGCGACGCGTAGTTCCAATCTTTGGTAGACGCATGCATAGACGGTCCCAAAAATTGCATGGGACAGTCCAGCTCCCGAGCCTTAATGGTGATGTCCTCTCCATCCCGTCCCAGGACCAGGAAAAACAACTTGTCGCGTTCCCTAAATAGATTGTCGGTTTGCCATGGGAGAGGTGTTACTATAGGGCGCACGGTATCGGCCATCGACGGCAGAGTAGCTCTTGGCAACAAAGCAATGGCGATGTCGCCTGACTTGAGCTTTTCCTGCATCGCCGCGGTGCCTTCCGCTTCGATGGTGCACTTGGCCAGCAGTTGCAATGTGGGCGAATTGGCTGTCAAGCCTAGTCGAATGGCGGCACGCTCTACCAGTTGCTTTGTAGCTGCGGTGCAATAAATCGGACCAGAGGATTCCAGGGCGGCTTCGAACGTGCGCACCGTCTTGGCGGCTTCGTGTTTTTGCGAGGCTACCAAGTTCAATTCGCTAGCCGTGATCGCTTCTAGGTTGTAACTATCGAAGTCGCGAAGGATGGTTGCGGCAAATTCAGGTGGTAGCGGCTTCGTTGTTACGCGCCAGGCGGCGCGGAATGTTCGTTCGAGTTCGGCTTGCAGCTGGCGAATGAGTTCTTGCTGAGCCAGTGAGGAGGCGCTAACGCCGCCATCAAACGCATACCACACTTCAACTTCGTAGGGAGAGAATTCCCAGATTTTGACTTCTTCGGAGAACGCGGTACCAGAGTTCCAAAGCGGAGTCAAACCCCAAAGACCGAAAGCGAACAGGAGGTTTTTTAAGAGGAGCGAAATTCTCATGGGCCAGACCATAGCTTTCTTGATCTATCGCAATGACTTGTCTGAACTCAGACCTAGCTGAACGCGCCAAGCAGAAATGTCTTGATACAAAGACAGCGGAGCCTTTTCAAATCCCTCGACATAGCGATTGACCGCAAAGCGATCCGTGATTTGCCATAAGGGTAACACGGGTAAGTGGTAATCAATCAATTGGTGTAGATCTTGAAGCGCCGTCCGCACCTCGCGCCAATTGCGGGCAGCACGCAGAGTCTCCAAGGCTTGTACAATGAACGGATTGTTTGTCGCTGCAGCACCGTTTCCACCGAGCAGGCGTTCGATATCTGTCGCGGGCTCCCACATCGTTGTCGTTATGTAAATCAGGTCGCACTGCTCAGCCAGCGTCACAGTGTTGCCCATCACCAACATCTCTGCGTCGATCCCAACGTTGGCCCACTGTTGGATCATGGCTTGAACAGCAACCCTGGCAAATTCGTAGTCGGGGCAGCCAACAACTAATTTCTCAAGCTTGGGGGCTGGTTGCTGAGTGCGTTTGGCTTTGTCGCGCAGTTCCTGTTGTGTCATGACGAGTAGCAGGCGGGCCAACTGCGGATTGTATTCAGTCGGCTGTACGCTAGCGTTATAGGCATACGCAAGTTGGTCGGAGCCGCCACTGCCAAGAGGGAACGGGCCACTAACCAGGCGACCGTCATTAGGGTCGCTGCTATTGAGTAGTTCACCCGTCAACATGCTCTGTCGGTTGGTGGCATACAGCAAGGCGCGTCGAAACTTGGTATTGGATAGAAATGGGTGATCAGAGGTGGGGATGAGCATGTGTGTCGTCGGTAAAGCATAGGCGCCAACACTGAGCCTGGGATCGATTGCCAATCGTTTTGCATCGGCAGGATAGAGTTGATCCAGGATGTCGATCTCGCCGCGAAGGAGATCGTTTACCGCTTCCTTGGGATCGTCATAGAAAATCTCGACAATCTCTACCGGCTGTCCCAACCGATCAATCTCTGGCCGAAGCGCTAATGATGTCTCGCGCTTGTCCCGAACATTCAAATGGTAGTCCCCAGGCAATAACAAATGATCGCTGGCGGTCGGATCGGCAAGAGACCATTGCATCAATGCGTGTGGTAACACGTTGGGGCGCTTCAGTTGAACCACAACTTGACTTGCCGAGCTGATCGCAGCCGACTCGAAGATAGCAGCCCAAGACGGATCATAATCCGCAGCGGCCGGATCGGCGCGATCTAGCAGGATGCGCGAAAGTCCAAAAGCGTCAAGGTTTGAATTGATGTTTGGATCGATGGACAGAGTCAATTGTTGGCGATCATCGCTCAGGCGAAAGGTGCCCAGAGAGAAGCCGTAACGTCCGCCCTCTGCGCCTGTTTCCAAAAACTGGAAAATTGTCTTTTCCATAAGCATGCCAGTGCGTCGAGCTGGCCAGTCCAACAGGCTGGCTGGATCAAACTGCTCGCTGCGCTGCATCACACCGACGCGAGCCATCGGATGTTCGCTCGCAATCTGTTCGATGAGCTCCCTGCCCTGCTTTAGCTCGGGAAGAATGTTGAGCATCTGCGATGCAGCCTGTCTCGCCTGGCGATATTGCTTCTTTTGTAACAAAGCGACTGCTTCGTCGTACTTCGCCATCGCCATTGTTTCCAACTTTTTCTCCCAAGTGGCAACTGCAGGCAAGTTTGGGCCATAGGTTCTACGCAATCGATTGAGCAACAGCTTTGCGCTACCGAGATCACCTCGTTTTTCGTAGTCGTTCATCAAGCCGTCGGCTACCTGCGAGAGCACTCTCATCACCGTTGCCGCTTGATAATTGGGAGCCGTCGCGTGCAGCTCTTCCAGGGCAGAGAGCGTTTGCCGGAATTCACCAGCCTGGTAGCGGTCTCCAGCACTCTTGAGCAGGAACTCGAGCCGCAATTCTTCCAGTCTGGGCATCGACGCATAGTTCTTCAGTAAGAAACTCAAGTTTTGAAAAGCGGCAATGAAATCCTTATCAGCCAGCTTGGCGATAGCTTCGTTGTAAATGCGCTGCTCGTAGAGCTCAATCTTTGCGATATTCTTCCATTGAACTTCATACTCGCGTTCGGGAAACTCAGTCAAGACAACCTTTAGCTTCTCTGTGTCGCTAGGGTTGGACGGAACTTGCCGGTTTGGAAATGGTATCGGAAAAACCTTTTCGCTTTCCCCTCCTGCATCCGCGGTTAGGGTTATTAAATCGAACGGTTGTTGGTCGATGAGTGGACTCTCGGCACGTTCAATACCGTCTTGCCCGCGCAGTGTTGGCGACAATCCAGAGCCGCAAAATACGAAGCCCAGCCAGCCGAAAATAAAACGCAGTACGCAGCCATTCGATGCGAATGAAAGGCTGATGGCACTTGGGTAGCAACCTGACACTAGCGAGCCTCCGGCTTGGAGGATGGAATCTCGACGGCTAGGACGGCACCTTCATCGCTGCCGACAAGGACACCTGCGGGCAAAAGCAATGGTTGAGAGCTCAGTGCTTGACCGACATCGATGCTTCCGACGACTGCACCATTCGTGGGTGATATCGTCCACAGTTCACCACTAAGCGCAGCCAGCAGCAGATTGCCTTTGGCTTCAATTGGCGAACCGATGAGTCTAGTCTCCGCAAAATCGATTTCCCAAATTGTTTTGGCATCATTTCCGATCATCATTAATTTTGCATCGGTTTGGATGACCACTCCCTCAGGTCGTGCATAGGGACCAGCCAGCAAGCGGCCGGCGAGCTGCAGCTCGCCGACTTTGCTTAGATTAGTTGCGTCAAAGAACAATAGACTGTCGCCAGACTTGGCGGATTGGACGGCACAGACCCTATTGCCAGCGGGAACGATCGGGCCGATCAGCGGATTCTCCAATACGACTTCGCTAAGCACGCGAAGATCTTCTCCAACGCTCAAACGAACAAGTTTTTGAAGGTCGCTGGCTGCAATAACCGTGCGGGAGTCGGCGAGATAGGCGGGCGTGTTCCAGCGTACTTTCTGGCCCGCTTGCAGGGAAGGTTGATAGGGCGATCCTGCGATTGCACCGGTGGTCAGATCGATCATGACCAACTGTCCACTGTCGAGTCCGACGAGCACTCTTTCCTCTATGGCTACTGGTTCGCAGGAGGGCTGTGCGGATCCAAATGCGGCGGTTAGCAATCGAACCTTGGGAGTACTGGAGGAATATATTGCCAGTTGGTTGCCGCGCGATTTGTTGAACATAACCGTGCGTTGATCGCTGGTTTGTATCGGATTGGCAAATAGCAGGGCAGGTCCTCCTTGACCAGGGTTCTCGTCTGCTTCGGCACGTATCGGGACATTGCCCAATGCATAGAGCATTGCACTCGAGTTTACTGCATCAAAGCCAGAGCCTGTTGAGTGTACAAACGTGACAGGTATGCCGATATCGGTTTTCCACAGCGGCTTGCGCGTATCGGCCTCAACCGCTTCGACCCTGACGCCTTGGGTACCGCGCTGGGTGCGGCAATGAACGATGACCTCGCCCAAAAGTTGCGGGGCGCTTACAAATTGGTCGCCTGGGTTTTCTACCCAAGCTCGTTTCATTTGCCCTGAAGTGACCTGTAAATTGAATCTCGTGAACTGGCTGTCAGCGATCCAGACGCGATTATTTTCCGTAATCAACCACGATTGCTTGGGTTCAAAAACGTTTTTAGTAACGTTTGCGATCTCGCTGACTTTCTGTGTTTCGACGGTCGGCTCAATATCGAGTACTTTGATTTGTCCCAGGTCCGTTTGAACGAACAGTCGACGTCCATCGATTTGAGGTGGCAAAACGATATTTCCGTCCATCTTGATCGGGACTTGCGCATCTTTTAGTTCCAATCCGCGATCGGAAGTGGATAGTATGCGGATCTTACAAGTTTCGGAATTGATGTTTTCAAAAACAAACAGCTGCCCCAACAGTAGAATCGGGGGAACGGCAATCGAGCCTGCGCGGTGTCCCAAATAAAGAACTTCTTGACATGCGCCGTCAGTTCGCGACAAGACATAGAGATTGCTGTGATCACCGGGGACGTAGAGATTAGGCTTTCCTGGAGCCACTCCGGGCGCAACGGAGGACGGTTGAGGCAGCTGGGTTGACCACCTGGCTTGGCCGCCTCCAGCGTCTTGGCAGAGAATTGTTCCATCTAGCGTGGCTGCAAACAGTTCTTCGCCATCTGCCGTTGGGGTATGGATGGGTGTACCCAAATCGGCGAACCACAGGCTTTCGCCACTCTTGCCAGCTAAGCGAGTGATCTGCCCTTTTTCTGGCTGACAAATCACGGCATCGACTGCTGAAGTGGAGCCCAGTCGAATGGGCTCGCTTTGAAACTCGCGCCCCACAAATTGCCGCCACAGGATATTGCCATTACCGGCGTCGAGTGCATAAACCGATCCTTTCGCCTTCACGAACACTACGCTGCCAGAGAGTTTCGAGGCTGTCTCACCGGAACGATGGGCGAGGAGGAAACTCTTACCAAAGTCTGGTTCCGCGGGACGTTTTGACAACTTGACATTCAAATTGGCTGATTTGACGAGCGAGCGTTGGATGGCGGATGCTCTGGTGACGCGCTGCGTGAGCTCCGCATTGGCTTCGAGCAGAGGATATCGATTAATGAGTGTTTTGCGGACGTCGTACGCTCCCACCGTATCTTGGCTTTCAAGTCGCTTATCGATTTCGGCAATTGCAACCGAGAGTTCTTCGTCGCGATTTATCTCGCGAAGAATGCGTTGGCGGTCTTCTTGGATACGATTGAGCGTCGGGGCCTGTTGGTTGCGCTGATTGGTACCAACAAATTGAGGATCGTTGATTAAGGCCAGCAGCTTTTCCATCTCGGCCATTAGCGACTTGCGTTCAGCCGTAGTTTCGGTACGGTCAGCGCGTTCGTTGAATTTGCTTGCCAGGGCGATAAGGGCTCCTGCCAAGTCGGACTGTTGGTCGGCTAGGCCAGGTTCGCTGGCCACGCTGGGAAGAACTTGCAACGCTGTGTTGAGTCCGATTGCAGGATCTGGCGCTCCCTCTGCATCTTTGCGCAGAGTGGCTAGCGCCGAGCGAACAATTGCGTAGGAAGCCTTGGCGTTGGAAGGAAAACTAGCCGCGAATTGTTTATACATCGCAGCTGCAGTCTCGTAACTGCGTTGTTCGTACGCATCGTCGGCACGCTTCATTTGCTCGTCGGCATTGCCTCGCCAAAAATAGTTGACCAAGAAGAAGCCTGCGACGAGACTCAGCGCGAGCAAGATGCCAACGCCCAGAATTCGAAATGAATCGTAGGGATTGGCTTTGCTTTTGGGTGGTCGTACTAGCTTGGTAGTCGGTTTGGGGACGCTGCCAAAAGCATCATGTGCCACTGTCCCGCCAACGGACGCGACCGGATCGACCTCGATCGCATCCACTACTTCTTCTACATCGACCACTTCGATAACTTCGTCATCCACGACCTCGACGACGTTGGCGTCCTCGGTATCGATGTCGTCGACGAGTTCCTCGTCATCGGAAAACACGGCTGCTACTTGCTTGCCGCTGTTTTTGCCCACAGATGGTTTGGCTGAGATTTCCTCGGCTAGCCCCAATTCATCCTCGTCGACAATCGCGTCAACCTTGTTCTTGGTGCTTGCCGATGGTTCCTTGATTTCGGCAATCAGCTTGGTTGCTTGGAATTTGGTCAAGTGCCCATTGTCGACCAAAAGCTTTGCCAACAGTTCGGTGGTTAATCGCGTCTTGCTCTCAGCAACTTGTCGACGCAGTTCCTCGAGAATGTCAGGCGCGAGCAACTGTTGGGATTCCAACAAGTCGATAAACTGTTTGGCCGGCTTTTGCATTGGACTCGAAACTCTTCACTTAGCGGTTAGTTCTATTTAACTTGGCACACGGACCGATTAATCGAATTGTTCTACCGTGCTAACTTCAAAGCTTTCAAATTGAGCCTCGCGACCGGCATCTAAAGCGGCGATGACTGCGGCATGGATGCAATCTTCATGTGCTTGAATGACGAGCTTCGAAGGTTGATTTCCAGACGCATCGCCTGCGTGAGCCTCATTAAGCGCGACGATTAGGTCTTGTTTGCTTCCTGCGGCTCGATCCCAATCGGTCGTGATGATGTTATAAGCGTTGAATTCATCGACCTGCACGGTAACGATATCCGGGTTATCTTCGGGAGGTCTTTCTACCGCTTGAGTACTAGGTTCGTCTAGTTTTTGAGCGGGACGCTGAATGCTTTTTTGGACGCTAAAGGACGCCGTGATCATAAAAAATATTAGCAGCAGGAAGGTCACGTCCACCATCGGCGTCATGTCCATATCTTCGCCGGAGGGCGGTTTAGGGCGTGTGAAGTTGGTCGTCGCGGCCGCCAGTGCTCGTTCCTCGTCATCTAACTTGGCTGTTTCCTCTTCTTCCGAGGGCAGTGCGGCAACTTCGACAGCAGTTGGCTGTGCCAGGACGCGTTGCATGGCCGCCAAAGCCCGCGTTTCTTCTGCTGCCTGCCGCTTTACTTGGCGCGCTTCATCGATCTGCTCTGCACTGGGAAGTAGAACTGGCCCACCGCACTCTGGGCACTTGATTTCCCGACCCAAGAGTCGAGGATTGGCTGCCCGCACGGCATTGCAGTTTGGACATTGGAATCGGATAGCCATCTGCCGTATTGACCCTAGGTTTGTTCCATCACTGCGATATTAATATGCTCGCCATTCTCCAGCGACTCGGAGATCGCGCCGCTCACGCGACCGATTTCCCCGTGGCGAACCGAACCTTCAGCGCGTATGATGACATGCTTCTTGCCCGCATCCAAACCTTGCTGGACATATTCTGCAATTTCTGCATTTTGCTGTTCCGTATCGATCGAAAATGGACTGCCGTCAGACTTGCGCACTTCGGCTGCATCGCCGGAACCGCGTTTCATGATAATGATGACAGACTCTTTCCCCGCGACCACGCCTCCGTGACGCGCCTTCGGCAAATCAACGGCCTGTTCGGCAGTCATCTTGGAAGAAACCAGAAAAAAGATCAGTAGCAAGAAAGTGATATCGATCATCGGCGTAATGTCCAGTTCGTCATCGACGCTGGGCGGCCGAGGACGCAGGAAGTCTTCTTCGACTTCGAGGTCCTCAATGTCCGAATCGAATTCATCGTGTGCTGCGGCTGGCATTGTCGACTATCGGATTAATTGCGTGGCGAATTGAAACCTGTCGTTGGCATCGAGACTATGCAGATCGCTTGCCTTTCCGCGCTAGTCCAGCGCGGTAGGCTTCCAGAAAACGCGTAACACCGGAGCCGACCAACTCTTCCATATGTCGAATGCGATTGTTGACCGCGTTCAGCGCCATCACGAGTGGAATCGCGATACTCAGCCCGATTGCCGTTGTATACAAAGCGACGTTGATGTCTTTGGCCAGTTTGGTTGGTTCGACGCTCTGTGCGGAAGCCAGCGTTGCGAAGGCACCAATCATGCCCGTCACTGTGCCAAACAGCCCGAGCATGGGAGCTGTCTTGATAACTGTGGTAACCCAACTGATGTTGCGCTCTAAATCTGCCAACACGTCGCGTTGAAAACGTTCGGTCAATAAATGTTTTACTTTGGCATAGCCCAGATTGCGGTTCATAACCCCCAGGCTGACCATCATTGGGACAGCGCGTTGGTCTCCTTCGCAGGCTGCTTCGACGGCTTCAAAATTTCCACTGAGCAAATCTGGTTCAATACTATCTAGGAAAGCGTCTTGCTCCTCTTCCGTTTTGAACCATTTTTGGCCGACCCGGCTCCAGACCAACACACAGCAGTACGCTCCAAAAAGTGCTACCGCCGCTAGTGCACAGTAGTCTGCAAGGCCAATCCAGTCGTATATCGTCTGCGGCATTTGCGAGAATTCCTAAAAGTCGTTCGTTGACATTCGATTAAAACGCGAACCGAAAGATGAGGTCGGTAGTTTAGTCCTAAAACCGCTCGGCTCAGCTCCTGTAGACACTCATGATGATAACCCAGCAAGATCGATAAGTGGACTAGCTACGGGCTCCAAGGCCGATGTTTTCTCTTAAATTAGAACTACTTTGCTGGAGTTCGGTAGCGTTGTTCGATCACTACGAACGCGTAGCTTCCAGAGGGAGATGCTTGCGATTCGAAGATTGTTTTGGCGATTTCCTTGGCCGTCGCGTGTCCGTTAGATATTGCGTACTTCATTTCCGTTTGGGCGAGTTGGTCCTCTAATTCTTTCGGGATAAACTTTAGGAGTTGGCGGCCTCCCGTCTTCACGCCAGCCTGTTCCAAGAGCTGGCGATCGAATTGCTTGAGTGGTCCTTCTTGACGCCACATGAAATACAGACGGGTTAACTTATTCTCTTCAGAGCTAGTTCCCGACCGCTTTTGAGGGGAGCTGGAAAGCGAGCTGGCGTAGTCAACAGTCGCCTCACCACCGCCTACGCAAGCGAGTTCGATTTTGTAGAAATCGAGCTGAGCAGCGTAAGGTTGCAAGCCCTTGGACTGGAATTTGAGCTCCCAGCGTTCAAACCGCGGCACGATGTCGTCGCCTTCGCCCAATGGGCCTGGCGGTCGGCTATCTCCTCTGGACGATCCGTCGACTGAGAGTTCAGAATTGGAGTCAATCGAGTCAAGTGACGCTGCGACGCTCGTGACGGCATCGGTTACCGCCTCCAGGGTATCCGCCAATGTTGGCTCAGCGAGCTCCTCAACTTCATCAACGCCTGGTGGTTCAATATCGCGTTCGAAGCCTTCTGCATGGTCACCGCGTCCAGCTACGCGTTCCTCTTCAATTTGAATGTCGCCTGCCGACCAAGTGAATGTCTGGGTTAGCCATACAACGAACAGCAGCACGACAACCAAGCCGATAATGACCAGCAGGCTCATGAGCAGACTGGCCACCTGGTCGACTTTTTGAGTGCGCATGCCTTTGGCGGCTTGGGGTCGAGCCTCGGCTGCTGCGTGAGTTGGCGAAGTGCGCATGTTGTACTTGCTGTTCATTAACGCGAAATAAAGATGTAATCGGGGCGCAAGCCCAGATACCAGTCCTTCCAAAATCTCTCTGCTGCCTGTTTAGCGGAATACTCGGCCGCGACACCCAGCTTCACAGCCTTGAGTTTCCTGCTTAACAGACGCAAACCTTCCTCAGCAATCATGGGAACATAGGGGTCTTCATCGGTGAGGGCATAAATGAGATCGGGCACCTGGTTGAGATCCTCGCTTCGACCCAGCAGCTTGGCAGCTACTCTGCGGGCTGCATAGTCTCCGCTGACTAGTAGTCGCGATAGCCTCGCGACCTGCTCCTTGCGCTGTGTCGGATCCTGCGTTAACTGTAAATTGTCGGGCAGAAGACCTATCTCGATATCGCTGGCTTCATTCTTTTCCAACATAGCCAAGAGATTCTCCATCGATGATTCGGCGTCGCTGACGATGCGACCGCCAACCATCTTGATGGTGGAGACATCGGTGGGTAATCCGTAGCCACCAAACGTTACTCCCTCATCGAGCTTGCCAATGGTTTTTTGGGTAGAGCGAATCAAGAAGAGAACTGCAAAACAAGTGCAGATGTCGTCAGATGTATAGTCCGATTTCTTGGCTTGTGCCCAACGCCCGTCGGCCTCCTGCAACGACGCAAGGTCGTTGACTCCTTGGACATACCAGGTGGGGCTTTTATTTTGTTTGCCGTCCATAATCTCCCGAAAGCTCTCGTATCGCTCCTGGGAATAACGCCAATAGTAGTAGAAAAAACCTCCCGAGAAGCCATTATTATTGTGATAGCGTGTAGCTGCATCCACCAGTGGCTCTAGATCGCTGCGGCTCATCGTCAACGGCTTGCGCTCGGCGCGTCGCTTCGCAAGAAGGTCGATCCTGACGAATGCATCTGGTATGCCTTCAGTTTTGTCGTTACCGCGAGCTGAGCGGAAAAAGCCCAGGATGTCTCCGGCAATCAGCACGCCACCTGCACCAGCCGTCGCCAATGACTTTGTTACCTGGTCCTGCTGAATGGGGACACCGTTGGAAATTCTGCCCTGATATCCCCAGCCACCCGAAGGATCGATTGTCGACTTGAGGTATCGCAGCGTGTTCTCAACGGAATCGAATGGCACCTCTAATCCCACAATGTGCATGGCCCACATTGCCAACATCGCATACTGAACCTGCGATGTATCTCCATTGGGGTTGTTCATATAACCGTAACCCCCATGTCGCTTTTGCACAGATAGGAACCAATCCAGGATTAGATCCAACTCGGGACGATAGGCAACCGGGTCGACGTCGGCAAGCAGCACCGCCGCCACGCTGCTTACATAGACGATCTTTTCTCCATGTTGGCGTTGAGATGCTAGGTCGTGCGCAAGGCGTTGTGCGCTGCTGATTCCGGCCTTCACCTTGGGGTGATCCTTTTCACCGGTCGTCTTGTAAAGCGTGTATGCGGTGAGCAGGCCTGTGCCGCCATCCCAGGAACTCGAGTTTCCATCAGGCAGATTGGCTAGATAATTGACAGCTTTATCAACCATGTCCTTGACTTTAGGATGGTCGGGCGAGTAGTCCTGTGCAAATGAGCAAGGCAAGTTGCTGCCGCTCAGCATGCATAAGATGAAACCGACTGTGGTCTTGAGCATCTTTTGTCGAGCCTGGAGAACAAGTGCAATTTGGAGTTTTGGCGTGCCAGAATCAGAGGTACTCATTCTAGAACATCCGGTAGTAGGCATGGCGATTGCTCGGTTTGCGAGTCGGGATGTGTCGTGCAGACCAGGTTTTTTCGGTCAAGCGAGCGCGAGCCCGGTCCAATATGGTACGTCAAATAAGCACCAGTGTAATGAACTCAACCATTATAGTCCTTATTGAGATTCAATAGTTGTGCGGGTTTGTTTTGGTTTCGTGCCGCTTAAGGGCCTAATCCCGTTGACATGACCAGCCGCCCTAAATAGCATTCTCTTCTTGGCCGAACTCATCGCCGACCTGATCCCAGGTCGACCGGTGGCCGAACGCCATGGCCAGGTAGCTCAGTTGGTAGAGCAACGGATTGAAAATCCGTGTGTCGCCGGATCATTCCCGGCCCTGGCCACTTTTCTCGACACCGGTTGATCTTCGAGGAATTTCTCCACTGGAATTTCCACACTGGCAACACGCAAGTTTTGACGGCTGATGAAGTCCCTGCTCATCACCACTTGTCTAATGACGCTGGCAGCGATTTCGATCGGCTTCACCGGCGCCTACTTCTTGGAGAACTGCTTTCGCAGGTCGGCTGAAGCCGAGTTCGAAAACACTCTGCATACCGTAGCGGCCATCGTCGTGTCAAAACGTTGGCAGGAACCTTGGGAATCGGACCCCGCTTGGGCCCTTTGGGAGACCCGCTTAGGCCTGGCCATTTTGCCTATCCGCTTTTCGCCCGACCAGCCAACCGACGAATTGGTCCACGAGTCTAAGGGAGTTGAATGGGCCTTCGAGTCCTCGGGAAAACGGCTGCTATCGGCAAATGTCAAATTGAGCGACTACCTGCTGGCTCCGCCAGCCTCAATTGATGTCACCGGCGATGTGTCCCTATCGAACATGATTCTGAGGATCACGCGCGAGGTCGATGATGGTGGTGTTCAGCGAGTTTGGTGGATTAGCTGGGCAGTCTTATGCTCGCTGACTGCTGCCTTCGTCTGTTTGGCAATTGCTGTTAAGTATCGCAGCGATCGCCAGCTAGTCGGACTGCTGGAGCCATGGCTGTCTGCCATTCGTGGTGGCGCAGATCGTGCGAGTCTGCTGCCAAGAATCGAAAGCGAATCGGAACTTGAGCCTGCACTCGGAATTCTCTCGGAATCGCTCAATCGAATCATTGCCGATTTGCATGGAGAAAATGAGCGCAGTGAATTGGTTCTCAGGAA
Source organism: Pirellulaceae bacterium (assembly GCA_041736515.1). Classification (GTDB taxonomy): domain Bacteria; phylum Planctomycetota; class Planctomycetia; order Pirellulales; family Pirellulaceae; genus Aureliella. The sequence continues at coordinate 26,213 of JBGSTP010000107.1, read as the reverse complement.
TCTTCAAGAGGGTATTTTGGCAATTGATGAGAAGTCGCATGTGCTGCTAACCAATCCGGCTCTGGGCCGGTTGCTTTCACTTCCGCAGGAGACACAGCTAGATCGGTTGTTGCTCGAGTTGGTGCGAGTGCCGCTGGTGAACGAGGTTGTAGAACGAATACTGAAGCAACGCGTGTCCACGGAAGTCACGCTCGAGTTGAGCAACCCTCAAAGGTCTTTGCGAATTCTTGGATTGCCGCTGCCGCTGCCGCTGCCGCAGCGCAGTTCGATTGCCGCGCCCGGTCATGCGGATGGTAAGTCGCGTTTTGGGGCGCTGCTTACTATTCGCGACGAAACCGCCCTCAGGCGGATCGAATCCATTCGTCGAGATTTTGTCGCAAATGCGTCACACGAATTGAAAACTCCGCTTTCGGCAATTCGCGCATATGCCGAAACGCTGCAGTTGGGGGCGTTGGACGATCGGCCGATGGCAGAGCGATTCGTGGGGAATATCATTGAACAAGCCGATCGAATCAATGGCTTGGTGCAAGGCATGCTGCAACTCTCTCGAGTGGAATCGGGAACTGCACTGCGTATCGAGCCTTTTGATGTGTGCGAAGCTATCGAGCCGTGCATTGCGGCCGCAATAGCGGTTGCTCGCAGCAAACACATCAACGTGACATCGCAGTTGCCAAGCCAGGAACTGGTAATTCGCAGTGATCGCGATGGATTTCAGACGATCGCCAGCAACTTATTGTCCAATGCAGTCCGTTACACTCACGATGGCGGAAAGGTCTCAGTATGGTTGGGGGCAATTGACGGAAAATGCTTGTTGCGCGTTACCGATACTGGCATTGGTATTCTTCCGGAGGACCTTGAAAGGATCTTCGAGCGTTTCTACAGAGCGGAGAAAGACCGCTCGACGGATTCTGGCGGAACCGGTCTGGGGCTGGCCATCGTCAAGCATTTGGCGCATTCGCTGGGAGGCTCCGTTCAAGCAACTAGCGAACCGGGTCGTGGAAGTTCATTCGAGGTTTGGCTGCCGATCGCACGGGCCTGATTTCAACTCACCAAAGTACCAACAGGCTAGTCGACGGGGGATCGGCGGCGATGACTCCGCAGTCGCTTGGCTAGCAGCCACTGAACTGGCGTACGCAGGAGATACGGCGCATGTGGATTGGCGCATCCTATGACGAATAGTTTTGCTAACCGAAGCGGATAGCGGCGAAGCATCCATGCGAACTGCATCGCTTCCGACCATCCGCCTGCAGTCTGTCGATTCCAACACAGGTCGCCTAAGTCGCTGCCGCGATTTTCTAGCTGGTACAAGTAGTACGGTTGCAATATATCGGACGGTACTCCATGGGATTCGAAAAGTTTAAGCAGCCTTGTGGCGTGCACAACCACCGTCAAAGCGTGGAACTTAGCCCAGCTAAACTGAGTAGTTGGCATCTCGAAGTTGCACACGACGGGATCGCGAAGCACACCCGCTTGCTTGCCCGGTAGGTGCCGCGCGATCAGCAAGGCATGGGGGTAGGTCGTACGCACCGAGGTAAATGTCTCGCCCGCAATGGGTTGCGGATATTCGGCCGCCCACAGTCGTTGACGAATTATCGACGCGTACATCGCGGTGAAATCCGCGCAGGGGCCTTCCAGCAACAATTCGAATGCTACGATTCCTTCCGTGCTCAATCGACGCAGTTCTGAGTCCGGCGGGCGAGTGACGCCACCGCGCGCGTCTTCCACCTGCGGTCGCACGGCATGCTAAAAGTAACCGACGTTCAGCGCGACGAGATCGATGTCCAGCGGCTGAACGCGCTTGAGCATCGCTACTATCTTCGCTATCGCGCCCTCGGCAATCAAATCGTCGTCGCCGAGCAGCCACACGTACTCGCCGGTCGCAAGCGAGCCGGCGACTAAAGTAATATTACCTAGCAGACCAATATTATTGCAGTTGCGATGATTTCGAATGCAATATTGCTCGGCGTATCGGCCTAATACAGTTTGCGTTGCATCGGAGGACGCATTGTCGGAAACAACAATCTCGACCGTTTCAACAAAAACGCTGGCCTGCGGCAGGATGGTTGCCAAGCAGACGTCGAGCATGTCGGCGCGATTAAACGTTGGGATGCAGATGGACAGTAGCGGACGCAAAGCAACGATCAATTCAGTGAGAAACCACAGTTGGAACCGAGTCTTTTTGTCGGTTCATTCGGACGCGTCACTCGTGGATTTAGCGTTCTGGTTCCAGAAAGTGACTAAACTGCATTCTAGCATTCAAAGTTAGCTGCCAGTTATGAGGTAATGTCGCTATTATTTTCTTTACAGAATTGGGTATCGATCGACTGGAGTCCTCCCCAGAGCCCTTGAAATGGAATTCGCCTAACTAGTCAGGAATTGCGAAAAAGTGAAAACAATGATTCTATGCGGTGGGCTCGGTACCCGCATGCGAGAGGAAACGGAGTATCGTCCCAAGCCCTTAGTAGAGGTTGGCGGGCGACCCATTCTGTGGCATATCATGAAAATCTATGCTGCGGCTGGATTTCGCGATTTCGTCCTTTGTCTTGGCTACCGGGGCGCAATGATCAAAGATTACTTCCTGCGGTATGAGGCAATGACCAATGATTTTACCATGCGGCTTGGCCATCGCAGCGATCGCGACCAGCCAGCGATCGAGTTTCACAATGCCCATGAAGAACAAGAGTTTGGCGTGACTTTGGCAGACACCGGGCTCAATACTCAAACCGGTGGGCGAGTGCTGCGTGCCAGCCGATATGTAACCGACGACCTATTCATGCTGACGTATGGAGATGGTGTCGCAGATATCAACATTTCGCAACTGGTCGATTTTCACCGCAGTCATGGAAAATTGGCGACCGTCACCGTCATGCGACCGATTTCGCGATTCGGCGTGCTCGAGCTTGCCGGCGATGGGCAGGTAAGTCACTTTGCTGAGAAACCCCAAACAAACTCTTGGGCGAGTGCGGGATTCTTTGTCTTGCACCGCAGCATTTTGAATTATTTGGACAACGACCAGTGCATTTTCGAACAGGAGCCCCTGCAGCGATTGGTTGCAGAACAGCAACTGGTAGCCTATCGCCACCATGGATTCTTCTATGCCATGGATACCTACCGCGAGTATCAGTATTTGAATCAGTTGTGGGATTGCGGCACTGCGCCATGGAAAGTCTGGTGAGCCATGTTGAGTGGGGTATTCGAAAGGAAAGCGTTTGAGGGTCGTCGAGTGTTCCTCACTGGACACACGGGGTTCAAAGGTGCGTGGCTAACGCGATGGTTGTTGGCAATCGGTGCCGATGTCGCTGGCTATTCGTTGCCTGCTGGCTCAACTCAGGAAAACTACAATTTGCCGATCGGTGTGCAGCCGTTATTTGACGAACTCGGCCTACGTGATCGAATTGTACACACCGAAGGCGATGTCGCTGATCTCGAGTTATTGTGTTCATCGATAGACTCGTTCAAGCCCGACTATGTGTTTCACCTAGCCGCTCAAGCTCTCGTGCGAGCTTCTTATCGCAAGCCCGTGGAGACGTTTTCTGCAAATGTCTTGGGTACGATCAATCTACTCGAGTCCTTGAGACGCTTGGCGCGGCCAGTGATTGGGGTAATTGTCACCAGCGACAAGGTGTATGCGAACGATGAGCTCGCGCGGGGGTATACCGAAGACGATCGCTTGGGAGGACACGATCCCTATAGTTGCAGCAAAGCGATGTGCGAACTGGCGGTGGACTCATTTCGCAAATCCTTTTTTGCCGACCTTCCGATCAAGATTGCCACGGCTCGCGCTGGCAATGTGATTGGCGGTGGCGATTGGGCCATTGATCGGATCGTGCCCGATTGCATAAGATCGCTGCGCGAAAGCCGTCCGATCGAGGTTCGCAATCCGCATGCGATCCGCCCCTGGCAACATGTGCTGGAGCCATTGGGGGCCTATTTGAGTTTGGCGGCCAAACTTGCGGCCATGCCTCAGGCCCTATGCACGGCGTTCAATTTTGGACCACCGGCTCAGGCCCAGCGTGCCGTAAGCGAGCTTGTCGATTCGATTCTCCAACACTGGCCGCAAGGGTCACAGGCGAAGTACGCGCCAAGCCAAAGTCGACAGCTCCATGAAACTCAAGTCTTGGCACTGCGTACTGACAAAGCTGAACAACTTTTGGGTTGGAAGGGCCTGTGGGACTTTGAGCAGACGGTAGCCAACACGGTTTTATGGTACCGGCAACACAACCTTGGTCGTACTGCAGAAGAATTGACATTGGGGCAAATTGAACTGTATCAACAGAACTCGATCGCGGTAGCAGCAAAGAAAAATCATGATTAATTCGCGTCCTGTGCATAACATTCCCAGCGGTCCGATTCAGCGTTGCCAAATCTGTGGCCATGAGGACTTGGAACTAGTGATCGATTTGGGGCATCAACCGCTATGCGATACGCTGTTGACCTCCGATGAATTGAAGATGCCAGAGACAACCTATCCTCTTCGGCAAATGTGGTGTCCGCGGTGCACCTTGTCGCAATTAGACTATTGTGTTCCAGGCGAGGTGGTTTATCACCAGAATTATCCTTACAGGACAGGTGTGACCCGCGAGTTGGCCGATTATCAATGCGAACTATCGGCGCGGATTATCGGTGATCTGGGCGTTGCATCGGACTCATTAATCATTGATATCGGCTGTAACGATGGGACACTGCTGCAAGCATTTCGGGCCCAGGGCATGCGCGTCGCTGGTGTAGAACCGACAGGCATCGCTAAATTCGCGCGAGAGGCTGGTATCGATACGGTTCAGGCTCCGTTTGACAAGGACGTTGCCGCCCGCCTGGTCGAAAACCACGGACCAGCCCGAATCGTCACCGCTACAAATGTATTTGCGCACATGTCGAGTATGGGCGACTTCATCGAAGGCCTAGAAGCTCTCGTCGCCGATGACGGTTTTTTCGTGTTGGAGAATCACTATCTCGGAGCCGTAATGGAGCGACTGCAGTTTGACACCATTTATCACGAGCATTTGAGAACTTATTCGCTCACTGCCCTGCTCCACCTGTTCGACTACTACGATTTCACGGTTGTGGATGCTATCAAAGTCAGTCGCTATGGTGGTAACATTCGCGTTTACGTTGCGCGAGGGCGAAACAGACCGGCGAGCCCTCGAGTGCACGAGTTGGCAAGTGAAGAGAAAGCCTGGGTTGCCAATCGCCAATATTACGCCCAGTTTCGGCAACAATCGATTTCGTTAAAGAATAGGTTGCTCTCCTTGGCACTTGAGTGCGAACGCGATGGAGAGCTTCTCGTTGGGAATTCTTGCCCTGGCCGTTGCAGTACCCTATTGAATTTTGCTGGGATCGGACCGGACCTAATGCCATACTTGGCGGAACAGCCAGCTTCGCTCAAGCTAGGCATGTATCTGCCCGGTATGCACATTCCGATCGTGAACAACCAGCGACTCATCGACGAACAACCGAAGCGTGTCTTGCTCCTGGCGTGGCATTATGCACAGCCCATCGCTGAACAACTGCGCGCCCGAGGGCTGAAGTCGCAATTCTATACACCATTGCCTGAGCTGGCTTTGCTAACCATTTAGCACTCTCGCTCCACCAAGTCTAGCGAACCATTTCATGAATAAATTATGTGTGATTGGCGGTGGGAGATGGTCTCGCGTACTGATGAACGTACTGCTAGATGTCTTGCCCGCGCATTGGCAAATTCTGTGGGAAACGAAATACGGGCAAGAATCAGCGGCAAATTGGTGCGTCTCTCGCAATGAGACTCGAATTCAAGTCGTTCCACAGATTGCACAGTCGCAGCTGAAGCAAATGAGCGCAGCCATCGTGGCTACCGCTCCGCACACTCACGCTTCTCATGTAAGACGGACGCTAGTAGCAGGCGTACCTACTTTTTGCGAAAAACCATTCGTTCTCGAGCTGGCACAGTGTCAAGAACTCGAACAAATCGCCATCCAAAAGAATTGCCCCCTGGGGGTCAATCTAGAATTAACCTACGCCAGCTACCTTGAAGACTTTGCACATTGGACTCGAGGTTTGGTCCTATCCAGGCTCGACATTCAATGGACTGATCCATGGTCGGAGGAGCGCTATGGAGAAACAAAATACGGTGATCTCTACACGAACATTATCGACGATATGTTTCCGCACTGTTGGTCCTTATTGGCGGGGATCACAGGAGTTCGAAGCTGGGAATTATCCGACGTTCAATATTTGGATAACAGCGACGTCTATGTCGAATTAGTCGGAGGTGGTATTCAGGCATCGGTGACCCTAGGTCGACGCTCGCCACGCCGCTTTCGGACGATCCAGCTCAATCGCGGCGAGGCAAGCCTCGATTTTAGTGTCGAACCAGGGATTATAGCAATGTCCGATCAACGAACAGTTCTGGCATGGCGAACCGCGCGCCCGCTAACGCGCAGTACTAGATCGTTTTTGGACGTCGTGGAAGGTCGTGGTGATTGGCGGGCGTGGCCACTGAGCGTTGTCAATTGCCGCGATTCGGTGCAGATCTCTGTTCGTACTGCCGAAGTGCTGTTTCAGCGACAGCAACAATTGTTGAAATCGACGGCAGCTTTCACCCCGATGTCGCAGCGCGAGTTTCGAGACCGTGTGATCTTCGACAGTTGTCTCCCACTTGCCGCGCAACAGGAATGCCGAGTTGATTTTGGTAGTGAAGTGGTAGTGCGAAGATTCATTGAATGCGTCGAGGAGCAGCTGGCCAAAGGTATTGAGGTATCAGCGCTCCAATTTATGTGTAGGGGCTCTACCGATGGAGCCTAGAAGTAGTTTCACGAGCGTGTTCGTTCGCCGCGTTTTCGCTTGGCTGCAGTTCGACAAATCGCTTTCCTTTGCTTTGATAGCGCGGATTTGGCAAGCATTCTCTGGCCCAATAACGATCGCACTGCAAATTCGCGGACTGGATTTGCCGGAAACCGGTATCTACCTGACGCTACTGAGCATCGTGGCCGTTCAGCCATTGTTTGAACTTGGTCTGGCCAGCGTGCTCATTGGTCAGGCGAGCAGTATTGCAGCCAAAATAAACCTGGGCAAGGATCGGCATAACAGTAAAGCAGAGCTACATTGGTTGGCGCAGGCCGCATGTCGCTGGTTCACTGGTGTCGCCGTTTTGTATGCAATCGGCGCGCTGCTGTTGGGCTGGAATGTACTAGGCGGTTCGGGTACCGCGATTCTGGACTGGCGAGTTCCACTGGTGCTGACCATCCTGCTGGCAACGGTTTCTTTTGCCGTGAGTCCACGCGCTTACATTATGGAGGGGGCGGGAGAGCGTGACTTTGTGTATCGCATACGATTGGTGCAGGCCATTGTGGGAAGCCTGGTCGCTTGGTTGTCGCTCTACTTCGGCTTCAAGTTATGGGCCATTGTTGCTATCTTCCTGGTCAATGCCGTCTTCTCTCTGTTTGTTGCTTTCGGCGGACGTGCTAGGCGTCTATTCGCCTTTGCAGGGACGGATAACCACCGGATACGCGAGTCGTGGATTTCAAAAATCGGACCATTCCAATGGCGAGTGGCGAGCATCAGCGCCGCACACTACTTGGCATCGCAGCTTATGCTGATCCATGTCATGAAATATCACGGCGAAACAGCAGCAGCTCCCTTGGGGATGACACTTCAAATAACAACGGCCATCCAATCACTTGCTTTAGCATGGGCACAGACCAAGTTTTCACTGATCTCGCAGCATCAGGCCAGTAATCAGCGAGAGTATGCAGGAACCTTATGGCGGCAAACAGCTCTTGTTTCAAGCGGCCTGCTCGTGCTTGCGCTGACTGTACTTAGCATACTCGTGAGCTGTCTGCCCTGGTTCGGTCGTGGCTGGGAACGTTCGTTCCTTTCGATGCCCCTAATTGCTTTGCTCAGTATCGGCTTGCTCGCCAACCATATCCTGTCTCTCCAGTCCTACTACGTGTTGTCGCGCGGAGCCAAGCCTTTGGTGGGGGTAACACTCATTGGTCTGTTGGCAACCGCCTTGGCGGTATGGTGGGGGGGAAAGGAGTATAGTACTTCAGGCGTCATTTTCGCCTACTCTGTCGGCATGGGCGTCGTCGCGGTTCCCCTGCACACTTGGGCCTATCTTCGATTTCGAGCGCACTAAGTAGGGCGATCAAGCTTGGGCCACGAATCCTACGAAAAAAATTCAGAGCGGATAATTCGTGGTAGTCGTTGCTGACGTGGCCGTCTCTTCTTTTTCACCCTGCTTGGAAAGTGCGGGCTATTTCTTTGAATCTTAACGAAATCCAGATTGGCTGACCGCTCGCCGCAGAGTCCAATCATCCTCACAGATTGAAGAAATCTAGAACGCCAAGCTAAAAAAGGTTGAAACATCTGCCAAGAAGCTACGAAACCTGCTACAAGAGGGGCAATGGGCAATTGAGGTTGGTTGCCAGCTCACCGTTTTTTTAGGAAAAGTTTCGTATGTCGCGGCACCTTTTGCAGGATTTGGAGGAGGCTTACCAAAGTCTACTAGCACTCACGGGGCAAGTTGAGGAGATGATCCACTTGTCGGTCAAATCGCTTATGGATCGCGATACTCAGACGGCAAGTCGGGTAATCGCGTTGGATCAAGAAATCGATCGTCGCGAGGTTCGAATTGAAGAAGAGTGTTTGAAAATGTTGGCGCTTCATCAGCCAGTAGCAGCGGATCTGCGGCGTTTGACAACGATGATGAAAGTCAATAACGATCTAGAGCGAATGGCTGATTTGGCATGCAATATAGCCGAGCGAGCAATCCATCTTGCTGCCGAGTTTGATTTTCCCATTCCACTTTTGATTCGGCAGATGGCTGATCAAACGATTGAAATGGTGCGGGGTGGAATTAAGGCATTTGTATACTTGGATATCGAAACTGCGTTTGCAGTAATTCAAAAAGACGATGCAATCGACGCTGCAAACGTCGATGTGATCGACGAGCTGTCGAATTTAATGCGAGATCATTCGGATTGGGTCGATGCGGCCCTGCATTGCTTTTCGGCTTCTCGTCACCTGGAACGCATCGCCGATCACGCTACTAATGTGGCAGAGGATGTGATCTATATGGTAAATGGGGTAATTGTCCGTCACCGGCACGATCAATCGTATTGAGAGTAAACGAATGTCGAAAACACGCGTCCTCATTGTTGAAGATGACAGAGCATTGTCGGAGGTGTTGTTCTACAATTTGCAGAAAGAGGGATTCAATGTATTTCGCGCTTACGATGGACGCGAGGGAATAGAGCAGGCTCGATTAAAGTTGCCCGATGTCGTGGTTTTGGACCTCATGTTGCCGCGAGTTAGCGGCATGGATGTTTGTCGTCAATTGCGCAAGATGAAAGAAACCAAAGACATCGGAATTCTGATGCTGACGGCCAAGGGAGAGGACATCGATCAAATCGATGGATTTGAGGCTGGAGCCGATGATTATGTCGTTAAGCCTTACAGTATTCCAGTGCTACTTGAGCGGCTGCGTGCTTTGCAGCGTCGACGAACTCCAGACGAGCCTCAGGAAGTGAGTGTTGAGCAGCTTGAATGTTCGGGAGTCAAGGTCGATCTGCGGCGCCATCAGGTTTTTCTCAACGGTGTAGAACTCGAACTGACTCATAGCGAATTCAAATTATTGCACACGCTAATTGCGCAGCCAGGCAAAGCTTTCGAAAGAAGCGAACTGATTGAATCGGCGCTCGGCGAAGATACTTTGGTGCTCGAAAGAACCATCGATGTGCACATTCGAGCAATTCGTAGAAAGCTCGGCGATCTAGCCGACGTGATTGAGACCGTTCGCGGTGTCGGCTACAGGTTCCGCGAAGAACGCCAGACAGTTTGACAGCCGCAGAACTGTGACTCAATGCACCTAAAAAAGGTTAGGTCGGTACTGAGAATATGCCTCAACTGCGCTGTGCTTGTTGCGGCCTACAGGGCCCCAGTGCGTTGGCCGTTCCAGCTATTAAGTTGGAGGGGAAAGGATGCGATCCCATAACGGGCCGATTCGTTCCCAGGCGTATTCCAAGCTGACTTGTCGAGCTGTAGTTCCTAAAGCCTGGCGGCGTTCTCCGGAATTGGCGAGAGCTACTAAGGCGTCGGCTAGTTCCAGGGGAGACTCGGGTGGGACAACCACTACAGCCCGGCCGCCGCGCGATAGTTCCTCGACGGCTTGGCTACAAAGCGTGGCAATGCACGGCAGACCGTGACTCATGGCTTCAAGTAGTGAATTCGGGAAGCCCTCGTAACGGCTGGGCAGGACATAGATGCTGGAGTTGTTATACGCTTCCTGCGGATGTTCTAGCCAACCAAGAAAGTGGACGTTCGCAACTCCCTGCCGCTGCAGTTCTGCCTGCTGTGCGCCCGTCCCCGCAATATGCAGTTGCCAGCCCGGAGCACTGAGGCGATTCTGCACGTGACGCCAAGCTTCGAGCAATGTATCGAGCCCTTTCTCGCGACTTAACCTACCAACAGCCAATACGACTCGTGCTGTCAGTGTCTTCGCTTGGTTGGTTGGCAAAGAATCGCCGACAGGCTCTACGGCATTGGGGATCACAACAATGCGCTCGCGCGCGATCATTTGAGACAGATAGTCGGCGATTGCCTGTGTCTGTACGACGCAACCGCTACACTTCGGATAGACGCGTTTTCGCCAATGTTCCCAGGTTGGACTAAGTCTCTGTTTCGCAGGGTCGCTTCGCTCTGCAATCCATACTGGACACTGCAGGCCCTGCGTGGCTTGCAGCGTACTTATGTTCATTTGATCGCAAAAGCTAAGAATTCGGTCTGGGCCGACCAGCCGCAAAGTTTTTCGCAGCGAGCGAACACGCTTTAGATTCGCCAAGGCGGCCTGGAGAATATTTTGACTGGGACGAAGCAGATTCAGCGGATGTGGAACGACCTGCGGTGGCAAGGCGACGCTATTTTCCTTTGTACTAGACCAGGTAATTACGTGGACTTCGTGACCCGCGGTTGCCCATCGCGACGCTAACTGGCAAAAAACGCGCTCGGCACCACCTCCCGATAACGCGTGGATATTCATGGCTATGCGCATGGCAATCGGATCTCAAATTGGTGCGTGAAGACGCAACAATCTTAGCCGAAATGCGAAAAGGGCGTGCAGTCGACTAATCCTTGAGTTCAAATGTGAATGTATTGTTTCCGCTTTTCACATCTTCTTTTAGGCCCGACGAGCCGGGTAAGGCATACTTGGCTGGAATGAGATTCTTGAGAATTGGCGGTGGGCCTGCACCGACTAAATCTGCGTCTTCGGGAGCCACCGGCCGAACATTCTTCTTGTCCACTTCTGTTTTTGTGATCATGACAAGATTGCTGCCGATGATCGCGCCATCATTGGCACTGTACGTTGTCAATGAACATGTGCCAGAAGCGTCGGTCAAGCCGGTGGCCGGATATGGGTCTTCGGCTGTCACGAATTGAACCGTCGCACCTTCGACGGGCTTGCCCTTGTAATTGACTGTAACAGTCACTGGTGCCGTCGGTCTTTGATTCCCATCACCGCCACCGCAGCCCAGGCTCGAGGAAACGAGGACGCCTAGCAGTAGAAACCTTTTCAGAAACATGAGAGAACCTTAGTCGTAGTAATGAATTGAGCTTTGCCTAGTTGTGTTCCCGCTTTAGCTGTGCCGGATTTCTCCACAGAGCTTCGCGGTATAGGCGACCATATGTCGCTCGCTAGCGTGTGCCAAAAGCACGTCCTGGGTATGAAAAAAGCCACCGCGATTGCTCGCGGTGGCCAAGATAAAATTGTCGTGTTTTGGACTACTCGATGGCTTGAACTACCTCTCCGCCATCTGCAGTACCCAACGCTCCCCAGGCGCCATACAGGCTTTGTCCGGATGGTCGTGGCGACGCAGCGGTCGCATTGATCGCGGACGTGTTCCCCGTATCGATTGAATCGGAGATGAAGTGTACGGAGCCATCGCAATAGCTCGTGTTTACACCGCCGGTATGCATGCTGCTCGCTGGCAGAATAACAACGGTAGAGTCTGCAGCAGTAATGGTGTCACCAAAGCAAGCTGGCTTGTTGGGCCCGAGCACTGTGTTGAAGGCGGTCCGTTCGGCTTGGGAGTCAGTCCAAAGAACCGAGAATCGAGCTTTGAGATTGATACCAGGTGCGTATCGATTGCCAATAGCGGTCGCGAGGCAACTGCTGGGGCTAGTTTGAATATTGGGTTGTTGAGCCGTATATCGAGTCACCAGCTGGCTGCCATTTGAGGCGATGAACACGCCATTATTCAAATTGTTGGCGTTGTGGGCGACACGTTCGCTAAAGGCAATTGTGTTGCTCGTGCCGTCAGTTAGTGCTCCGATGCTCTTGTACATTCGGCTGCCGCCAAAGGGACCGCGCAACGACTGCGATCCGCCATTGATAGCGATGATCTGGTCGCCAATATTGACAGCGTACGAATTGGTTCCATGACCGCCAGCGGACAAAGGAATCGGTGGGTCCGATGGGCACTGGTAGCCAGGAATTGATTGAGCCCAAGGGAAATATGAAGCGGTTCCATCATTCTTGGGGAACCAACCCGATGGTCCACCAGGAGCAATAGGTACCACTACCGACCCAGTGCTGCTTTCGTTGCCGGCTTGGATGCGATTGTACAATGCAGTCTGCTCAATGAAGGGCAACAGGGGAACAAAGATGCTCAATCGTTCATAGTTGGCAGCATTTCGCTCTGGGCAGCTTCCGCAACTATTGGCTGTGCCTCCAGCCTTGTTGGGCATCTTCTTGTAGGTGCTTTCGTAATTTAAAACCGCCAAGCCCATCTGCTTGAGGTTGTTGCTGCATTGCATTCTTCTCGCAGCTTCGCGGGCAGCTTGCACAGCAGGTAAAAGCAAACCAACCAGAATGCCAATAATGGCGATAACCACCAAAAGCTCCACCAAAGTGAAACCTCCACGAGGTTTTACAGTTTTTTGCAAGATTATTCTCCAAGAAAAAGCAACAGTAACAAAAACGTTTGTGCTACGAGCGACTCTGCTGCGGAAAAACAATGAATACTAAGCCGCAGTATGTGACATTATTCTTACCTAGACGCAGCCGAACACAATATCTATTTGGTTACAAAATGGTAACATGCTTCTCGTCGCCAGTTATTTCTCCACAGGTGCTGTTAGGGCACCTGCGTACTCGGACCACCCGCGATAATAGTTTTTGACCTGCTTCGCTCCCGCTATCTCTAGCGCCACCACTGCGACACTGCTGCGACCGCCAGTCTGGCAATGCACGATAATTGGCTGATTAATGTCGATTCCGTCGTTCTTGAGCACGGACTGAATTTCGGTCGCGCTCAGGAATTTTCCGGATGTATCGACGAAGCGACTCCATTCGATGTGTTTGGCGCCAGGAATATGACCAACCCGCGTTCCAACTCCACGGCTGCCGGTGAACTCTGCGCTGCTGCGGTTATCCAAAACCACACCGTGATTCTTTTGGTTGGCTGCAGGGCTTACATCGTCGATTTCAGCCAGCAGATCCAGTTGCAGTTTGATGTCCGGTGTTGTTGTTTCAAAAGTTGTCGATTCCGAAGTCACGGGCAGTTTGGCCAACGTCCAGTGTTTCATGCCGCCGTCCAGCAATCGAACATCTGACTGGCCAACAAATCGCAAAAGCCAACTCACGCGGGCAACTTCGGGAAGCGAATCACCTACAACGACGACGGCGGACCCATTTTGCAGACCGAGTTTGCCCAGTTCCTGTTGCCAAAAATCGCTATCGGTCAGGCCGGTTTCGGTAAGCGACTTTTCCCTCCAGGGATTCGTATCGATCCATCGCGCACCTGGAATGTGAGCCTCAGCAAATGCGTCTTGGGTGCGAACATCAATGATCGTCAATTTTGGGGCGCTACGCTCCAGCTCTTTTTTCAGTTCGGTAGCACCCACGAGAAACGGTTTTCCAGTGGACGTTTCCGACTGAGCCTTTACAGAACTGGACATCGCGGCGCCTGCAGTTAGGACTAGGACCGCAAGCCAAGCATGGCGTTTTGGTTGAAACATTGAATAGATCCTCTCGTGACGTTTGTGATAGCCAATTGTGAACACCATCGTAGGCGTTACGACCTGAATATTCCATTGGGCAGTCAGGTCAACTAGTCGAATCAGGGGTGCGAGCAGGCGGGGCGCATGCACTTTTGATTAGGCTGGAGTATTTCCGGCTCATTATTGTCAATTTGTTTGCACGCCATGATATCCCTACGACTCTTTCTGTTAGTGCTGGTCACTCTCGCCTGTCGCGAGCTATCTGAGGGGGAATCGACCATCTTGCCACAGACGGCGATTCTGGCTGCCATGGGCATGGTGCTTGGATTTGGTTTGCTGTTCAAGGCCTCGGCAATCCAAGCACTATCCAAGCGTCAACGCTGCACAGGAATCACCGCGTGGGAGCGCAGTTGTCGCGATCGAGAATGTATCGAAACGGCTTGGGTCGTTGCGTTGCCATCTGTATTGTTGGTCACCGGGTGGGGGCAGTTACTTTCTCAGGCCCAATTGTCTGGCGTACCACAGACATTAACGCTGTTGGGCTGGTTCCTGCCGAGCCTTCTTTTGCTCGTACTGTTGGAACTCACCTCAGCACAATTAGAAGAATTATGCGTGGCTGAGCGTGAATCCGATGACGATGACGGATCTCGCCAGCATTGGGCGTCCGAGTGGCTAGTTCGGATGCGGTTAGGTGAGATGGCCAGCCTGCTGACATGCATCTTGCCAATTGCCATGATTTCTCTATCTGCCGACTTGGCCGCAACTGGGGCCGCTAATGAGCATGCCGCCAAGTTTACTGCGCTGAGTTCGGTTGTGGCCCTGATAGGCATCGTTTTCTTCATGCCACTGTGGTTGGGCGGGTGGATGGGCGTAGTCCCCTTTCCCGAGGGAAGTCTGAGAAGTCGCATTCACGGCCAATTCCAGACGCTGGACCTTCGTGGGATCCGCCTAATGTTGCTACCAAGTCGAGGACGCTGGCCGGGAGCTGCTCTTGTCGGCTGGTTCCCAAGGTTTCGCAGGCTTTGGTTGGGCGACGCGCTCATTGAACGATTGTCGCCCCAGCAGCTCGATATGGTTATCATGCACGAATTGGCACACGTGGCTCGCATGCATTTTCTCTGGAGAATTTCTCCGGTTCTGCTGGTGTTTAGTTTGGTTGGAATGCTGTGGATGGTATGGCCGCTACATATCTTCACGGAGTCTGCTCGGTTGGGGGTGTCCTGTCTGGTTGCAAGCCTAACCTTGCTGGTGGGGCTCAACAAAGTGGCACACGCGTGCGAATTCGACGCGGACGCCACTGCATGCACACTGGCTTCCCGGGCATGCGATTGGGCCATGGGAAACCCCAGTCTGGCGGCAATTGAACTCGAATCTGCTTTGGATAGCCTTCTTCATGACTGTCCACACACTGCCACCGCTTCCTGGCTGCACCCTAGCCTTTCTAAACGCCGCGCCAACCTAAAAAAAGTCGGTCGCTGAGGGCGGGTTTGCGGGTTTCTGGAATAGCCGATGTTTTCGGTACAGGCATTGCACTCCACCCAGGACGAACAACTGGAGCAGGGCGAACCGGCATCAGTTGGAAAACTTTAGAAAGTATTGAAGCCTGGATCTCAGAAGGTCGATTGACGAACGTGACGCGATGTCTCCTCCCGCTCGCGTTCCCAGCACCTAGAAGCATCCAATCCAAATTTTGAGAGGATAATACGTGGCAATCGTTTCCGACATCAGCGGAGCTCCCGGCGAACTACTTAAGCGAGTCGATTCCGCGATAAGAGGCAATCCCCATTTGGTGGGTCATCAAGTTTTCTGCCAAGAGGACTCGGGTATCGTGGTACTTCACGGCAGAGTGGGGTCATTCTTCCAAAAGCAAATGGCCCAAGAGGCCCTAAAGCGTTTGGCAGGGGTGGAGAAGGTTATTAATGAATTGGAGGTCGACTGGTTGGCTTCCATCGACAAACGCTAGCGAGAGGCAGCCAGTTACAGGCACCTTGGAGACGCGGTCCACATCGCCTAACATCTTCTTTAGTCAATGACCTCAGCTCATCATGCTGATGCCGCTGAGGTCATCCTATTGCCCCCCAAATCTTAATGTCGCCATCTAGCGACCTCGGGAGAATTCACCATGCCACGCGCTGCTGCAGTTACATTTAAAGGTACGCCAATGACCCTTCTGGGCGATGAAGTAAAGCTGGGAGCTGCGGCTCCACAATTCACGCTCCACTTTTTCGAAGGTGGCCTAAAAACATTGTCCAATGCGGATTTAGCGGGAAAACCAACCATATTGTCGATTGTCCCCAGCCTTGATACGGGCGTTTGTCAGATTCAAACCAAGCGATTCAACCAAGAGCTAGCGGGACTGGGCGATGGCGTGAACGCAGTAACCGTAAGTCGAGATCTTCCGTTTGCCCAGAATCGTTTCTGCGGTGCTGAGGATGTTAAAAACATGAAAGTTGGCAGCGACTACCAATCAGGTGCGTTTGGCCAAGCTTGGGGGGTTATGATCGACGAACTAAAACTTTTGGCCCGAGCTGTGTATGTGCTCGATAGCCAAGGCAAAGTGGTTTACGGCGAGATTGTTCCAGAAGTGACTAGCGAACCCAACTACGACTCAGCGCTAGCTGCATTAAAATCGGCTTCGTGAGGCCCCCGCGGCAGCGTTTTCCAAGATCCTACGCGGCGATTCTGAGTTGCGGTAATTGGTTGCATAATCTGTTACCGCATTGGACGCAGTTGTCAATGAATCAACTTTCGCAAATCGCAATTACTTCATCTCTAAATTAGATCCGCGAACCATTCAGTGGTTAGAATTTACGTCGGCAACTTGGCGTTTCGATCGAAGGATAGTGATATTCACAAAGCCTTTTCCAAATATGGTGAGGTAGCTAAGGCGAGTGTGGCGATCGATCCGGCCACGGGCCGCTCCGCAGGCTTTGCCTTTGTGGAGATGCCCAACGACAGCGAGGCGCGGGCAGCCATTGCTGGTCTGCACAATAAAGAAATCAACAGCCGAGTCGTTACGGTAAGCGAGGCAGTACCGGAACCGGAAAAACCTCGCTACGAAAAACCACGCTACGATAGACGCCGCTAATCTCAGGCGTGGATGATAGTCCGACAACGCCCGGGATCGACGGCTATTCTTGCAGCATGGCTGCCATGGATTTTTGGGCAGCGGCAACCGCTTCAGGGATTTTGTCTGGGAACTTACCGCCGGCCTGCGCTAGATCGGCTTTTCCACCCCCGCCTCCGCCAACGATGGGAGCGACTTCGCCAATCCATTTTGAAGCGCTTAGGCCGCGGTCCTGTAGGACCTTGCTGATCCCGGCGACCAACAAGACCTTATCATCACCTGACTTGTTGGCTAACAGCACAGCGGTTGGCTCTGAACTCTTTTGACGGATTTGGTCGATCCACTGTCGCATTAGATTCGGAGTGGCACCTGGTGTTTCAGCAGCGACAACCGTGACGCCGAATACATGGGTTGCCGAATCGAGCAACGACTCGGCGGAAACACTTCCACTTGCGGCGAGCGCGGCCACTTGCTTTGCGAGTTTGGATTTCTCGTCTTGGAGTGCGGCGATTCTTGCCGGAGTCTCTTCCAGGGATACATTAAGTGTTCTGGCAGTTTCCCGCAAAATCGCACGCTGCGCCAGGTAGCTCTGCGGATCTGAAAGTGCAGTGACAGCGAGCTTCTCGTCTGCTTGCGTTCCGCTGCCAGCAAGTTGCTTTTTGAGTCCGCGAATTTCGACGATTAGCAGTGCAACTTGTTTGGGCACTTCACCCGGGCTACACCCCAGAGTCTTGGCAGATTCGGAAAGCAAGTTTTGGACTTGCGATCGATGCAGGCGGGCTCTTTCGCCGGTGTAGGCAAGGACGCGTCGTGTTCCTGCGGCCACACTTTCCTCGACCACCACTTCGAACTGTTCCACTTGGCTAGTATTTGTCAGGTGCGTACCACCGCAGAGTTCTTTGGAAAACTCGCCCATGCTAACCATGCGCACGGGGTCGGGGTACTTCTCTCCAAACAGCATCATCGCGCCAGCTTGTCGTGCTTCGGTCAACGGCACTGTCTTCCAGGAAATTGGCTGTGCGCGTTGAACCTTCTCTGCCACAATTGTCTCGATTTCTCGGATCTGCGCGTCGCTGAGCGGTTGTTGGTTGGTAAAGTCGAAGCGCAACCAATCGGCATCTACCTTACTGCCTTGCTGCTGAGCGTGTTCGCCGACCGTCTTCTGCAAGGCATGATGCAGGATGTGTGTAGCCGAGTGCGCGCGGCGTATGCCATCGCGTCGCGCCGCGTCGACTTTAGCGGTGACGTGCATGCCCGCGGATAGTATCCCTGACTTAAGTTGGCCTATGTGGATTAACAGGTCGCCAGCCCGCTGCGTATCGTGCACTTCAAAGACCGTGTCGTCGGCAAATATGGTGCCTGAGTCGCCAACTTGTCCGCCTCCCTCGCCGTAGAATGGTGTGCGTTCGAGCACGATTCGTACTTCCTGCGTCTTGGCATCGCTGGCTTTAAGTTCGTTTAGCAAATGCGCATCGTCATCGCGACCGATTACGATGCCTTTGATTTGAGCCGAGGATTCATTCTTTTCGTATCCTAGAAACTCTGATTTTCGCAATGCCTCTTTCAGTGTCTCGATAGGCCCAGTGGCGAAGAGTTCGCCACGCCCACCACCGCTGATTTTCTCATGTTTCTCCATCGCCTCACGATAGCCTTCCCAATCGAATGTCAAGCTCCGTTCGGCAGCCAATGCTTGAAAGAGTTCAGGAGGCACACCGTACGTCTGATAGAGGCTAGCTGCTTCATTACCATCGACCATCGCGGATGACGATTCCTGCATCGATTCGAAGACGCGTTCAATGCGGTCTAAGCCGCCGCCAATCGTCGAGAAAAAGTCGTTCTCCTCCTTGCGAATGATTTCGGATACTCGATCCACTGTTTCGCGCAATTCCGGATAGGCCGCAGCCATGCTGTTTGCCACAGTGGGTACCAAGTGGTGCAGAAATGGTTCTCGAAGTCCCATCTGGTGACCATCCAATACAGCCCGTCGCAGCAAGCGTTTGATAACATAGCGAGCCTTCTTGGGGCCGGGCAGAATATTTTCGTGTACGGCAAACGAGCAGGCACGGATGTGATCTGTTATGCGTCTCAGCCGACGACCATTGTCGCTTTCGTATTCGTATTTGACCGAGCAAACTTCTGCTGCAGCATCCAAGATCGGACGCAAGATGTCGATATGGAAGTTGGTAGGAACATTTTGCAGAACGCTCGCCGTGCGTTCTAACCCCATGCCCGTGTCGATGTTTTTGCTTGGCAGCGGTCGCAGATTGTCGGGTGGTTCACCAACCCGATTGAACTGAGTGAAGACCAAATTCCAAATCTCCACGTCCTTACCATTGTCGAGCTGGTAATAGATTTCGCTGCAGGGTCCGCAGACGCCGTCTGGACCCAAGCTAGGAGCGCTCGCCGGCCAAAAGTTTTCGTCTTCTTCCATGCGAGCGATGCGGGACGATGGCAGTCCGATCTTCTCATGCCATATGCTGGCGGCTTCGTCGTCGTCTTTGTAGACGGTTACAGTCAGACGCTGTGGATCGATTCCGAGCCACTTCTTGTCTGTCAGAAATTCCCAAGCCCAAGCGACGGCTTCGTTTTTGAAATAGTCCCCAAAGCTGAAATTGCCGAGCATTTCGAAAAATGTGTGGTGATATGCCGTGCGACCAACGTTATCAATGTCGCCGGTTCGCAAACATTTTTGACACGTCGTGGCCCGTGTAAAGTCGAGTTTGACTTTGCCAAGAAAATGGTCCTTGAACTGATTCATGCCTGCTGGCGTGAATAGGACGGAAGGATCCCAGGTAGGAACGAGGACATCGCTGGGCTGGCGAGTGTGCCCCTTGCTTTGGAAAAAGGCGAGGTATTTTTCGCGAAGTTCGTCAGTTTTCATTGCAAATTCGTTCCAAACGCAACACGGAAATTTAGCTGAGGAAAACGCCGGTTTCAACGGCAATCCAGTACAGCCCGACTTTGGAGCATCAATATAGGCGGCAAATTGAAAAACATCTATCGGAGAATTGGAGGCCCGTCCACGTTTTCACCTGCCGCGCAGCCCCACGCCAGTTTGTGTTGCCCATTGCCGCGAGCGGCCCAAGTTTACGACTTGGCTGTAAGGCAACCAAGCAGGATACATGCTAGCGATGGCCAGTCATTAGTAGGTTGCTGAGAGAATACGGATTGTTTCGGGACGCTGGTCGCCACGGACAATTTTAATCGAGACTTCATCGGGCGATTCTTCCGCAATTCGGTAGAAGTCCTCGGGAGTCTCAACGGCAGAGTTGTTTATAGACAAGATTCCGTAACCGGGGCGCAAGCCAGCCCTCCAGGTAGGCGTATCTGGGTCCACCGATTGGATCGCTAGCTTATGTACAGAGCGACCGCCCCCAAGGCCACCTCGCGTCAATTCAGTTTGGATGGCCGTAGCGTAATCGACTAACAGGCCACGCCATTTCACAGAAGCATTGACAGCATAAGCGGGGCGTTGCGTGCTCGTCGGTTTCTTACTAAGCATTGCGGGCAGTTGCAGCACGTCGGGGGCATTGCGACCTGGTCGGAACCGTTGGATGTGCAGCTGTACCTCGCGACCTGCGGCTGCTTGGCTGAGTTCCCGAAATAAATCATTGCGATTGACAATGGACTGTTCGTCTACTTTGAAAATAACGTCGTCAGCCCGCAGGCCAGCCAAATCGCCTGGAAGCCCTGGGATAACCACGCTAACACGCGCGCCCCGCAGACCGCGAGCCCGATCGGCACGGCGTAAATCTTCTGGTTGAATCCCCAGGAAGCCGAACTCCGGTAGCTTGCCTGCTTTTAGCGTCTCGACGACTCGCAAGAACGTTGCGTCCGTCGCAATCGCAAAACCAGCGGACTGTTCGTAGCCCGCCGAAGCGGCCAGGGCAGTCGTAATGCCAATGAACTCTCCTTTCAAATTAATTAGCCCGCCGCCACTCATGCCCAGATTCAGCTTGGCATCGGTTTGAATTAGGGTTCCATAGTGATGAACGGTCTCTTTGTTACCGTCGCCATCGAGCTTGTCGCTAGGGGCAAAGCGATTGAGGTTTGAAACGATGCCCCAGCTGGCGCTGGCTCGTCCGTCGCGGGCGATAGCCTGAGGATTACCTAGAGCGATAACGAATTGTCCCTTACGCAACTCGGTTGAGCTGAATGTCGCAGGTTTCAGGTTCGACGCGTCCACCTTGATCACAGCCAAATCGCTGAATGGATCCGAAGCTTGCACTTTGGCAGGGAGCCCAATCACACGCGCAGAATAGCCTTGTTTGTCGAGCCAAACGTAATAGTCGTTTTCACGTGGGTCGCCGAGCACATGGCCGCAGGTAACGATAAAGCCATCCTCACTGATGACTATACCACTGCCAAAAAAAGTAGGCACAAAGTCCGGACTATCGGGCGTATCGCTCGGAAAGGGGCTGCCAAGGCGAAGTTCGTCGAACCGCAATTGATCGACTTGGGCATTGGGAACTCGATCGCGTCGGACGCGTGAAATGGCCACCACGGATTTTTCTGAGGACTCGATAGCTGCAATTGTGGCTTGTTCCATCGCGGCTAAAACGGTGATCCCGCTATCCGCCACAGCGGATTGAGCCAAAGCAGGTGACGCTAGACCGAGTACCAGACAGGCCATGCGTGCGAAGTCCGCGATTCGAGTTCCTCGCCAGCACACGGATGTGTTCGCTCGCATGCCTGCAATTACTGCTACCGTTTGGGTCATATACTCCCTGTTTGTCTCTATTGGAAATGCACAGCCCGAGATCAGCTATCCACCATTTCGGTTTCTTCTTCGTCCACTTCGTCGGCTTTACCCTCTGGACCAATATAGCCGCCAGCAGCCAGGATAAGCTCTTTAATTTCTGCAGCGACTTCCTTATTCTCCAGCAGGAATCCCCGCGCCTTTTCTTTGCCCTGTCCCAGGTAAGTTTCGTTGAATTTGAACCAGGCTCCACTGCGATTGATGATCTTGAGTTCAGCGCCCACGTCGAGCAGGTCACCTTCGTAACTGATACCTGAATTGTGCATCATGTCGAACTCGGCGACGCGGAATGGAGGAGCCACTTTGTTCTTGACGATTTTGCAGCGCACACGTTGGCCAACGACTTCTTCACCATCTTTCAAACTACCAATGCGGCGCACATCGATGCGGCAGGAGGTATAAAACTTAAGTGCGCGGCCACCCGGTGTAGTTTCGGGGCTACCGAACATCACGCCAATTTTCTCACGAATTTGGTTGATGAAGATCACGACTGTCTTGCTCTTAGCGATGGCACCAGTCAGCTTGCGCATGGACTGACTCATCAATCGGGCTTGAAGGCCGACGTGCGATTGACCAATTTCGCCATCCAATTCTTGTTTGGGCACCAAGGCAGCGACCGAGTCGATCACAATGACATCTACGGCGTTGCTCTTCACCAGGTGTTCGGTGATTTGCATGGCTTCTTCTCCGCAACTGGGTTGCGAAACCAGCAGGGTATCGAGTTGAACCCCCAGTTTTTTGGCCCAGCTAGGGTCAAAGGCGTGCTCCGCGTCGATAATCGAAGCGATGCCCCCGGCTTTTTGAGCTTCCGCACAAATGTGGAGAGCCAAAGTCGTCTTACCACTGGACTCTGGTCCGAAGACTTCGATGATGCGCCCACGCGGCACACCCACGCCGCCCAGCGCCATGTCCAGCGAAAGGCTGCCCGTCGAAACCCCCGAAATCTTCAGTAGGGCTTCGCCGCCCAGTGGCATAATGGAACCTTCGCCGAATTGCTTCTCGATTTGTTCCAACGTCGTCTTCAAACCCGGCTCGCGCTTATAAACCGCTTCCATCCCTTCGGGACCACTGTTACTGCTCTTCCTGCCGTTGCTTACGGGAGTTGAACTTTTCTTTTTTGCCATATTGTTTCTCGCTGTTGTGACCATTTCCCTGGAACTCCTGACCGCACGTTGGACAAATTGCTCTTTCGGGGCCATGCAGCTCATGTGCATGGCCACTATCCACCGGTAATTGTTGCCAACTCGGCCCGCACAATGCGTACTCCACGCGCGATACTACCGAATTGAAGGCGAGTGAGCAACTCACCGCAACAAATTAGAGTATCGCTGGGCCGCGGACACCTTCGGTCCTACCAAGGACGAAAAAACGCTTTTTTCCCCTGGGAACCGTCGCTGTGCGCGCACACTAGGGAGACGGACAAGCACTCGAATTCCTTACGGAGAATTCGCCTAAATTGTGGAAACTGTCGATTCCTAAGGACTGATTCCCCCGCTAAACCAGTTGTCCCAGGTTCTGTCGAGGGCTTCAATGGCCTGTTCCAGCGACTTGGCTCGCCAACGCGACACATGCTTTTCCTGGCTGAGAATTCCCAATTGGGCTAAATTTCGAGCGGTGCTCTGCACGTCGAAATCGACATGCAAGTGTGTTGCTTCGAGCAACAATTCTTCGCAAGCTTGGTCGATCTCTGCGAGACTTCGCCAGTCGCTGTCTCCCTCTGCGAGCTCGCTGGACACTGGCTCTGCCGTCGAGCTCGATCGGTTAGGAAGCAAAAATGCCGAGGCGAAATACGCGAGTATGGCCTCGCACGCTTCCTGCTGTTCGCCCTCGTCAAGTAGTCTCAGCAATACCCCTGCGTTATTGTCTAAGTTCTGGTAGTACAGACTTTGCGTCATGTTGAGCATGTACCTCCGCTTGGTGTTCGTACGGTAGGTGAGCATGGATTTGACGCCAAAACCAATCGCGAACAAAGCCAGCACTACCATGGCGGCTGTCTTGAAAACTCCGAACAGGGTCAACAGTAGCACATTCCGTAGAAAACGCCAAAGCGTGATCCCGGCGGCATACAAACTGGGCACGACGATCCGTGAATGATCGAGCCAGGTCATCTGTATGCCTGTCGCTGGTAGCAGCATATCGACGTCTTGTTGTGGCACGTTCTTGAACATCCGCAAGTAGACTCGCTCCGAATCAAACTGCGTCGACTTCAGTCCCGCTTTTGTGCGAAAGACCACCACAATTCTTTGATAAAGCGGGACGGATATCGCCTTCAATCGAAAGAGATTTCGCCAGTCGCGAATCCATCTCTTTCCAGTCACGCATCCCCGCGCGTAAACCTCCAAGTGTTCCAAGGTGGCAAAATTTATCCTCATGCGAACACCCCACGCGCTGGCCGCCTTGATCGCTTGCTGGATTTCGGTCTCGCTCAGCCGATGATAGTTGGCGCGCTCCAAAACATCGGGCAACTGCCCGAGGAGTTCCGCAGCCAAACTGTCGCGATGCGCGGGCGTGGGTACGGTTAGCAGCATGCGGTCGCGATCAGGATCGAGCGGAGCATAGATGTATGTCAAATGCTCTTGCCGCTGCCTATACAGATGATCCAAAAGGGAGAGAATCAGGTCCGCTAACTCCTGGAATTGAACCCTTTGTTCGATTCCCAGGGCGGGATGCTGCGTGAGAAACGCGACAATGTCAGTGGAGTGAAGTGGCACGAAGTTTTCGCGGCGACCCTCCGTCTGATCGACAATCGTGTCTCCATCCAGATGACGCATCAGTTATTCTCGCTGGGGTGCAACGCGACGGGGGCTGAAATGCGCCTCTTCACGCTTTGGGATTTCAGCCGTTTAGACCAACTTAACAGATAGGGCCACGATAAATGGAGAGCTGGGCGCACGCAATTCGAGGAGTCGCTTTTGATATGGATGGCTTGATGGTTAACACAGAAGAATTATATACCGAAGTGGGAGATATCATTCTCAGCCGCCGAGGCCGACGATTCTCGATGGAGTTAAAGAAGGCCATGATGGGGTTGCCGGGGCCGCAGGCCTTCGGCGTGATGATTGAACGTGAACAACTGAACGACACCCCGCAGGAACTCGCTTGCGAATCGGATGAGATTTTCGTAAAGCTCCTGCCTGAAAAACTTCAGATGCTACCTGGATTAGAATCCCTGCTGCAGCGATTGGATCAAATGCAAACTCCCCGGTGCATTGCTACCAGCAGTCCTCACCATTTCGTTCGCCAGGTTCTCGAAATCATCGACCTGCGCGAACGATTCGATTTCGTGATTACGGCTGAAGATGTAGAGCGTGGCAAGCCGTCTCCCGATATTTATATCGCGGCAGCGCAACGACTTGGCATCGACCCAGCGGAAATGTTGGTGCTCGAGGACAGTCATCATGGCACCAGGGCCGGAATCCGGTCGGGAGCCTGCACCATTGCAGTACCAGGAGAACATAGTGCCGACCACGACTTTTCTGGTGTATTCTTCCAGGCTAGCAGTTTGAACGATCCACGTATCGTCAAGCTCTTGATGGGCCGCCATCCATCCTAGTCGCGCAGAACGCGGCGGGATGCACTGGTCTTGTAAACACAATTAGGCGTCCACAGGGAACGCCTAATTGCTGAATACTTCGAGATTGGCCAATCAAACTAGGCCATGTCTTTGAGCTTCTTCAAAGGTCGTACTTTGACCTGCACGGAAGCTGGCTTGGGGTCTGCCCAAATCATTTCGCCGGTTGCCGGATTGCGAACTTGGCGCTTTGGCAACGCTGGCTTGTCAACGGCAACGATTTTGCACAGATTCGGAATCTGGAAAATGCGAGGTCCCTTCTTGCCGATGTTTGCTTCGATTTCTACGGCCAAAGCATCAAAGAACTCTGCAATTTGCTTCTTGTTGAGTCCGGTACGTTCGGCCATGTTGTTGAAGATCTCAGTCTTCGTCAAAGGCTTCTTCTTGGCAGCGGCTTTCGCCATACTTTCAATCCCTTTCTAAATGATTTAGCCAATGGAGCGAGGTTCACCTGGCAGACGATTAAACGATGCGCAGCGTAAATTTCAACCGGTCACCTGCCCGAAAACACCGAAAATCCGTGCGTTTTTGGGGTTTTTCGCGTTTAGATCGCTGTTTTTGGCGGGAAATCAACCTTTTGACGCGGTTTTGGCTCGCGTCATCGAGCTATCCAGTCGAGCTATCCAACAGCCTGATTTCCCAGAATTCATCGGCAATTTCGATGCATAACTTCGCTCAAAGCTGGGAGACTACCGCGTCGGTAGCAGCCACGAATGGCACTTAGATAGTCGTAAATGATTGTCAGAGAATGATCTATACAAAATGGCCTCGCATGCCTAGATGGAGTTGTCACAGTTCCGTCATTAGGCAAGGAGGCCAGATTATGAATGTTCTGAACCGCGGAC
>JBGSTP010000095.1:0-33781 GCA_041736515.1 Pirellulaceae bacterium | reverse complement strand
AGCGATTATGTGCATTGGTCCTAACCAAACGAGCAATCTTCCTAAAGTAATTACCCCGTTCGAATCGAAAACTAACAGCGGACAGTTTGTTCTGCAAAGTCCCAACGGATCGATTGATTCGGATGACTAGCAAATGACTGGTTCAGTTAGGGG
The DNA here is from genome assembly GCA_041736515.1 of Pirellulaceae bacterium. Classification (GTDB taxonomy): domain Bacteria; phylum Planctomycetota; class Planctomycetia; order Pirellulales; family Pirellulaceae; genus Aureliella. Next base: position 33,628 of record JBGSTP010000095.1, on the reverse strand, counting down.
GGAATCTAACTGAGCGACCGCGCGTATTCTAATTGCGCGGTCAGCCGAAGATGCGATGGGTGCTGCGCGAGTAGCCCCGATCAGCTTCGAACTGGGTTCTCCGTCTGTAGTGACGTTACGCCTGACACAACCAGAAATTTGCAAAGCATTGGAATCGGCGACCACACAACCGCTCGGGGGTGTGGGAGTAGTGGTCGTAGTTGTACACGCGGGACTGCTAGGTGACTGACCGTACGAGTTATCCTTGATATAGGGAAAGCTGAGCCCGATATCGCGAGAGGATAGCTCACATGAAAGCCCTGACCCAAGTGTTTGTCAGATGGTTTGCCGATGGATTGGCGACCAAACAAGGGATGATTTAATCATTCGGAGTAGTCTGGCGAGCAGGGGCGACCACGGCTGAGATGGGTTTTTTGAATTCATCCAGCTCAAAAACACGTAAGGAAAACGGAGATCCTGCATATGAAGGTGTTCACCACAGGACAGGTCGCTAAGATCTGTAAGGTGGCCCCTCGAACCGTGAGCAAATGGTTCGACTCCGGCCGACTCAAAGGATATCGTATTCCGGGTTCGCAAGACCGCCGGATACCGCGCGAGTACCTAATCAAGTTCCTCAAGGAGCATGGTATGCCCCTGGGAGACCTTGAAGATGAGGCGATGGCCAAAGTCTTAATCGTTGCTCAGGACCAAGTTCTAATCGAGAACCTCCGGCGCGAACTACCGCCAGAGAAAGGTTTCAAAGTTGGAACAGCGGCCAGTGGCTTCGAGGCGGGCATCCAGGCTGAAAGTTTCCATCCCGACTGCATGATTGTGGACTTCTCAATCGGCAAAGTGGAAGCGCTTCAGATCTGCCAAAATCTGCGTAAGAATAACGATTTTACCGAGATCATTTTGATCGCGTTGCTTCCTGACGACGGCCAGACGTTCAGCTTTGATCGTTCGGCAATCAACGAAACGTTCAAGAAGCCGTTTGACGCTCGCCTGTTGGCAGAACGTCTACGAACCCTGGTTGGTGGCAAGAAAGAACTAGTCTAAGCAGTTTTCGCTCAGCACAGTTTTTTGACATCTACTAGGTCCCGCAATCGATTCGGAAAAATCCCCGAAGTCTGTTGAAAATCACAAAGCTCACCTGCCTTATTCGGCCGGTGGGCTTTTTTCGTTTCGTACCGCAACGCACCGTCCGTTTCCGTCGGCACGGCCGGTCGTCGTCTGGCTGAACTCCGCAAATTTCGCTAACTTAGCGGCCCGAATTGTTATGTTTCTGACGCAAGTGCGGTGATTATGACAGAAGACTCAAAGCGATTTTCACACCTCGACCAAGCCGGTAAAGCCCGCATGGTGGATGTGGGAGAAAAGTCCGTCACGCGGCGGACTGCCACCGCTTCAGCGGTTTGTGCGATGAATATCGCCACCGCCGAGGCGATTCGCTGCAATTTGATTCGTAAAGGAGACGTGTTGCAAGTCGCGAGACTTGCTGCGATTGGAGCAGCCAAGCGGACTGACGAATTGATCCCGCTATGCCATACGGTTCCGCTCGACAGCATCGACGTGCAATTTGAGTGGCTCGAGCCCACGCGGCTGCAAGTGATTGCAACGTCGGCGGCAACGGGGCGAACTGGAGTCGAAATGGAGGCGTTGGTGGCAGCCAGCATAGCGGCCCTGACCGTGTATGACATGTGTAAATCGAGCGATCGCGAACTGAGGGTCGAGCTCATTCAACTGGAAAGTAAATCTGGTGGAATCCATGGTGATTTCCGCCGGGACTGAAAGGCAAAAGCAATGGTTGAAAGAAACGCCATCGAGGCGCCGGCCGAAACGTCGCCAACTCCGCCAGCTGCCCTCAGCAGTTTTATCTGGGCGATCGACCCCAGTCTTTCTTCCGAGTCGGAATTGCCTGAACCAACTCTGGCCGCTTCGGTATTGCCAAAACCTGCAGCATCGGAGCTCGCGCAATCCCGCTCGCTGAAAGAAGTGGTTCAGCATGCGGTAGGAAAGGATCTGCAACAAGTTGAGCACTTATTGCGTGCGGCCACCTCCAGCCGCTTCGCTGAAGTGGAGGAACTCTGCCGCTCTGCGGGGGCGATTGGCGGCAAGCGGCTGAGGCCAATTTTGCTATTCTTATCAGCAAAAGCGGTTGCCGACACTCGACCAAACTATCGCACGGAGCGCGACTTGTGTTCGATAGCAGCCGCGGTCGAATTGGTGCATGCCGCCAGTCTGGTGCACGACGATGTGATGGACCACGCCACCCTCCGGCGTCATCAGCCCACCGTGTCAGAAATCGCAGGCAACTCGGCTGCGGTGCTGCTTGGCGACCTTTTGTTCACTCGGGCCTACGGTTTGGCTGCGCAGTGCGTCAGCACGCTCCCTGCCCGTCAAATTGCCGCCGCAGCTACCCGATTGTGCGAGGGCGAGCTGCGTCAGCAAGCGTCTGCTGGCCACTGGGCAATGGACCAATCCAAGTATCGCAGTCTACTATTGCAAAAGACCGGCGCATTGTGCGCCGTGAGTTGCCGCTTAGGTGGTTGGCGAGCTGGTGGGAGTCGCAAGCAAGTCCGCGCACTTGCCCGATTTGGAAGCTGCTTAGGATTGGCGTTTCAAATCCACGACGATTGGTTGGACTACTGGGGAAGCGAGCAGGTCGGAAAAACATTGGGTACCGACCTGGCTCAGCTGAAGCCCACGCTGCCCCTGATTCGCTTGTTAGCCAAAGCCGATGTGGCACAGAGGAGTCGGTTAATCGCTATGTTGGAGAGTGGCGAATCAACTCAGTTGGCGGAATTCCGCGCGCGACTCAATGGTTCGGATGCAGCACAATATACGCTCCGCGCCGCGAGAGGCTACGCTGAGAAGGCGAAGCTGCAACTGTTGGAACTGCCGGCGTCGGAATATCGAGATTGTCTCTGTGCAGTTGCGGAATACAGTATCCTGCGAGATCGATAGCCTCGCATATTTCTATTACTCTGGTACTTCTATGACTGTGGAGGCGAGGATTCCTGAGGTTCTTCGAACTGGGTTCTCAACGGTGCCAACTCGGCAACAAAATCCTCTACGTCCGTGAACTCGCGATAGACGCTGGCGAAACGGACGTAGGCCACCTGATCCAGTTCCGCTAGGTGCTGCATGACAATCTGCCCAATCGTAGAGGCAGGGATCTCACTGTCGAAGTCAGAGAGCAAGTCCGCTTCGACTTGCGAAGCCAGCTCCCGAATGCGATCGCTGCTGACCGGACGCTTCCAGCAGGCGCGCTCGACGCCGCGCTCGATTTTTTCTCGCGAAAAGGGCTCTCGAGCGAGATCCTTTTTAACGACCGTTAGCGACGACCGCTCGACGCGCTCGTAGGTCGTAAACCGCTTCTTGCATTGATTGCAGTAGCGTCGACGGCGGATCGATCTTCCATCTTCGCATGCTCGCGAGTCTAGGACTCGATCGTTGTCGGCAGCGCAGTGGGGACAGTGCATCCGGGGTTTCCTGTCAGCGTGAGTCGCAAGCCGCCAAATTTCGGCTCGAATACATACCAAGAGTAATAGTCGCTAAGCGAATGATTGACCAGGGAACGGTCCTGCTCAACATCCAGCCGGCGGCCAGGCAATTATCGCAGGGCGAAGGCAAAATGAAGTGCCAAGCCAGAGTGTAGCTGTTGTCGGCTCAAAAATCGCCTAGAATAGCCCGTTCAAACAGATAATAAACGCGTTCACAAGATAACATCCGAGAAATAGGGTCACTGGTATATGGCAAGCGAAAATCCTGAGAGCAATACACCAACTCGTCCAAGTGAATCTCCCGCCCGCGACCGACTGCAGGCCGCAGCAGCGGAGAAGATGGAAAGCAATCGAGCGTCGCCAGTCGAACGCAGTCTTTGGAAAGGCCGCTACTCGCCACGAGCCATGTATGGCACTTGGGGCATTGCGACGATCGCCACAATCGCGGCAATCGTCGTGGTCGCACTCTTTGCCAGCGCGCAGCAGTACGTTTGGCTGATTACGGGCTCTGTAATCTTGATTGGCTGGTGTTTCGCCATTGGCCTTTATATGTACCGCAGACTGGGAATGCACTACGAACTTACCACCCAGCGGTTCGTGCACCAAAGCGGAATCCTCGTGCGTCGGACCGACCGTATCGAGGTCATCGACATCGATGACGTGAGCTATACGCAAGGGATTATCCAACGCATGCTGGGTGTCGGTACGATCACTATTACCGGCAGCGATCGCACCCATCCAGAATTGCTTCTGCGCGGCATTGATCGAGTGCCGGAAATCGCCAGCTTGATTGACGACGTTCGAAGAGAAGAACGCCGTCGACGCAGTCTGCATATCGAATCGATCTAAGCTGTGCGAGAATTGTCGTCGCCAGCCGTAAGGCTCTAGCGCCGACGAGCTGCAGCGGGATTCAATCGCCTGGTCGCCGATGTGGGAGTGACGGTCGGGGCCGGCGTAGGGATCGTCTGCGGAACAACCGAGGGGGCACTGTCGTGCGGCATGACTACTCCCGGCTGCGTAGGCACGGGCACGACGCTTTCCTCAGTGGCTGAGTGCGAATTGCCGCAATTGCAGGAGCCGCTCGAATGGTTTGGTGCGTAGCCGCTGTGCAGCGGCGCACCGAAGGAGTCTTCGACGTAATATTCAGAGTCAACTTGAGAGTCGCAACCACAACCATCGCCGCAACTTGGCCCGCACATGCCCGTATCGCAACACGTGTTATAAGGTGTACCCCACAACAATCGAAGCAGGTTTCTAACAGGTTGCCGACAGCGACTGCAACCGCCACAATCATAGCCACAATCGTCTACAACCGGCGGTTCGCTGACCCATTCGTCGACATACACGCCGTCGCAGGCTCCCCGGCAACCAGCCAAGGCCAACAATGGACCGCCACCGCAGGGACCACAACCTCCAACACCGCAGCTACCAGCCCCACAGGCTCCGCCCGGCATACCTTGCACACAGCAACACCCTGCACTTGCAACGGATAAAAACGCAAGCAATAGAACCATGGAAATGCGGCGAAGCATTATACTCATCCTCAGAATCGTGTTGTGCCCACTGAAGGCCCAATTGGGAACGGACGTTAGCCCGCAAACTCAGTATCGACCGTCAGAGTCGCTGTATTCAGTAAATCTTGCCAGGGTGGGCTCCGAAACCGCAGTGCGTGCTAGCAAACGAGTTTCAAAGCGAGGGGTCAAAGTAGATGGCAATTAATCAACAGCCTCGGGAAAACTTGCTTACAGAAGCCAAAGCCTACTCGCGTCGCGTATTACTGCGTGGGTCTATTGAGTCATTGCAGATTGATTGTTTCTTCGGACTACGACGAAACGGTGGTTGGTCCATCTACTTCGGCGAGGACCCTGCCCTGCACTTCAATAACGGTAACCAGTTGCGCCGCGCTTACCTCTGTGGCCAACGGTATGAGTCTGTAGATGGGCGGTTGTTCGCTTTGGGCCGCGAGACTCTGGGGGGAAAGGTTCAGTTTAATCGCCATCGCTTGTGTGAGTTGGACGAACAACACCTGGTCTCGCTGTGTCGAAACTCGGTTAGCTCCTGCGCTGCAGTGTTGGCTGCCAATCAGTTTGAGCTGCTAGGACAATTTCCGGTGGACGACCAACATTTGATAGACGACATTCGTTTGAAGCTGAATGCAGTTACGCATGATTTCATTCTGGCCAACATGCCTAACGCCTGAGGTCGCTCTACTTGAATAAGGATGAAGAACGTGGTTTTGCTCTGGAGGTCGTGCAGCAGCTGCGCGCCGCTGGCTACGAAGCTCTGTGGGCAGGAGGGTGTGTACGCGACTTGTGTATGGGAAAGGCTCCTTCGGACTACGATGTTGCCACCTCCGCTACGCCTCAACAAGTTCGCGTGGTTTTTGGCAAGCGACGCACGCTACCCGTTGGGGTCGCCTTTGGCGTTGTCATCGTACTTGCTCCACGTCCAGGAGCGAGCCAAGTTGAAGTAGCTACATTTCGCACGGATGGTGGCTATTCAGATGGCCGACACCCGGATGCCGTCGTGTTTAGCACCGCACAGGAGGATGCAAAGCGCCGGGACTTCACCATCAATGGGATGTTCTATGATCCCGAATCCAATGAGATCATCGACTATGTTGGCGGCGAAGACGACATTCGCGCAGGCCTCATTCGCGCAATCGGCAAAGCGGACCACCGTCTCTCAGAAGATAAACTGAGGATGCTCCGGGCAATTCGGTTTGCGGCGAAATTTGGTTTTAGGATTGAATCCGATACGCGGTCCGCCGTCGCGCGGCATGCCAGCGAGATTACTCTCGTAAGCGGAGAAAGAATATATTCGGAATTACGCAAGACTTTGGAGACGACCCGCGCTGATTGGGCAATCCGCGAATGGTATGAAGTAGGACTGTTGAAATACATTCTCCCTGAACTGGCGGCGCTTGGGGATACAGAGCGAGAGCGGGCTGCTCGAGCGCTAACGGCCTGCGGTCCTGGCGATTGGTTGCATAAACTGTGTGTCTCGCTTTGGTTTGCAGTGAAAGAGGACCCCACCGCGGTTGCCCCGGTCGTACTTTCGCTGCGCTCGCGACTCAAATTGGCCAATGAAGAAAGCGATGCTATCGGCTTTTGCTTGCAGGTTCAAAATTTACTCCGCCACTCTGAAACCAAAAGATGGTCGAGCGTGCAGCCCGTTTTGGCTAACAAGCATGCGCGCCAAGCGGTTGCCGTGTTTGGGGCTATTGCCAACGGAATAGAGAGTGGCCACGAGTCCCTGCGGCACACCCACGAGTGGCTCGTTGGCCAATTGTCGCTGCCACAGAAGAAGTTGAATCCTGAGCCGCTACTCAACGGAGCTGACCTGATTGCCTGCGGCCTACCTCCAAACCCACAATTTCAACAGATTTTGGGACAAGCGAGGGCGTTGCAGCTCGACGGCATCCTGCTAGATCGTCGCGCTGCCTTAGACTGGCTGGCTGGCAACGTGAGCCGCTAGCGTCGCGAGGCGACCCTTCCACCGTTAAGGACAAATACTTTGGGATCGTCAACGATCCAAGGCGTAGTCCAGTTCTTGCCGTCATCGCCATTGACCACGTTGTAGAAGAACGAGCGAAATCGCTTGCAGCGATATCCATAGGGCAATTGGGACGTAATATAATCTGCTTCCGTCAAATCCTCGATTCCCGGCTTGGCATAGTAGTGCACTGCCCCATCAGGCGAGAGCGATATGCCAAGTGTCCACCAGCCGGTGGTGGTGATTTGCGGTCCTTTCATGTCGCCGCCATTGCGGTCGGCCCTGACTCGAAAGTACGCATAATCGTTTTCCTTTTTCGTCTCGTATTTGCTCTCAAGGATGATGAACAATCCGGGCCAATAGACACCGTCCTCTTCGTCTTTCTTCGTAGACGACAGGAAAAGTTTCGGTAATGTTTTGGGAATGTCTGTTTCCAAAGCAGTTCGAAATGCAAAGTGAGGACCGCTGCGATGTTCCCATTGGTCAATTGGCGGCAAGTACACACGTGTTGTTACGCTGGGCCCTTGAGAAACCGAAATGGGACCGCCCATTTGGTATTGTACGTTTGCGATGAAATCCTCCTGGTGCATTTTGTAGCTGGGGCGGTTGGGAATGCCAGTGTACAAAGACTGCAACAAGAGTGCTCCATTGCTGCCGGGCAATCCGCCGGGTGGCGTTTCGACGCGCTGAACCACATCGGGATGACCACGCTTGATTCCTTCGAACCATCTTCCATTTTTGGACTTGCCAATCGGAGTGTTTTGGCGATCGTCGATGTCCTCTGTGCTCTTCGGATTGTTGGGAACGTAGGCCCAATTGGGGTCCTCAAAGTCATCGCCGAGTTGCCGGAGCTCAGTGCCCGTGCCCGGCACGAACGCCGTTGAACGCGACTGAGCCAACCCAATTGACGCATAGCAGCAGGCGAGGCCAATGCTAGTAATGAAGCGACAGTAATTTTTCGGCATCGGTGGGCTTCCTTTCCCAAGAGTCGTGACGCGCAATGCGACGTCCACATCCACTACAATTCGCCGGTTGAACTCGCGAGGTACAACCTTCGGAAGTTATATCGGACGTACTAGTCAGCGAATTCCGCATATTCTCAGATCAAATTCGCCACCTTCGCTAAAGTTGATCTGCCTTGCCTAAGTTCCGGTGTTCTTGGTAAACAATGTTGTCGCTTATCACGTACTTCAGCCAGAGAGCATGCCATGATCGACGTACAACGCGTTCTAAACCTCCACGAACAAACCGTCTCATTGTGGCATCAGCAGCCGATTGAGAATCGCTATGAAGGAATATGGCAGCTGGTCTGTCAACAGCACCGTTTCAATTACGAGCTATGGCACCAGGAAGATATTGCTCGCAGCCCCAATTGTAGCGACGAGGAAATTGCCCAAGTAAAGCGAGCAATCGACCGGCTCAATCAAGCTCGCAATGATCATATTGAAAGACTCGACGATTGGCTAACGGAACAGCTTCGCGAGCAGGAGATAGTTGCACAGCCAAATGCTGCGCAGAACACGGAAACACCGGGAAGCGCCATAGACCGCTTAAGCATTATGTCACTACGTTTGTACCACTATCGAGAGCAACTGGAGCGGACCGATGCGGATGAAAGTCACCTAGCTAAAGTACGCGAGCGAATCGGGCTCTGCGAAGAGCAGAAGGCGGACCTCAGTCGTTCCCTCGAGGAGCTACTCGCTGCAATCGTCGCTGGAACTAAGGTGCACAAAACATACCGCCAAATGAAAATGTATAACGATCCGTCGCTGAATCCCTATCTCTACCAGTCCCCCAAGGCCACATGAGCCCCCAAGTTCATATATCGGGGCGCAGGAGGCGAAGGTTTTAGATCTCAAGTTTCCATGGCACTGGCCGACTTAGCCCAGGCCCAGGGTAAAAAAATCAACAAGGGAAGCCAGGTTGCTACGGCCGGAGAAAGCAAATAACCTGAGCTTCCAACCGCGGAAAGCGCAATTGCCACGGCCGTAAAACCAGCCACGATCGCCAAACAAGTACCGGCCACCCAAAACATATGGCGGTCAGGGCGTGTCAGGAGTACAGGAATTCCAAGCAGGAGAACGGTCCAATCGATTGCTGGCCGTACCAATCGCTGATGAATGGCGATCCGCAAATCATTGCCGCCCCGCAGGTTCTCGCCGCGTAGATGAGTTATCAACTCGCGAGTTGAAGCGAATTGTTTCCATGCGCTTCCACCACGCAGCATTTCGAACTCTATTTCGCTGGCTAGGAAGCAGCTACCGGTTTCCAGCCAAGCGGTATCCATCGCCGTGAGCAGTAGGGCGGTGCCATCCTGGGCATGGACCGACGGCAAAGTGTCGATGTTGGCTGGTGAAATCACTCCACTAAATAGATAGCCCGCCGGTGCACGTGCGGAGGCGGACTGATATTTCGCGGTTCCAGCGGAAATACGTGGGCCAACGCTGTCGAGCAGCGCGCCTCCCTGGATCTTGAAGTTCGGAAACACGATTTCTGAACTGGCCGGCAACAGGTGCTTTCCCTGTATCAGGGCAACCGCCTTAGGATCAAACGTAGGGCGAATAGCGCGAGGTCCAACTAAATCTTGAGGATTGCGTGCGAGTCGATCCTGGAATCGTGGAATAGCGAATTCTCGAGTTGCAGCTGCTCCCAAAATTACAACCGCCGAGGCGATAAATAGTGGGAGTACTACGCGGCGTTTGGTAACACCTGCAGCTAATAACGCGGTGAACTCGTTGGTTTTATTGAGCCATGCGACCACGAACAGCAAGGCCATCATCGCTAACATAGCGCTGAGGCGTTCGAAGAGGTACAGGCTGTAGGGGCCGTAGTAGTCCAGCATGACATTGAACAGTGTGCCGCCCGTCTGATCGGTGTATCGCAGGAATTCGTCGAGATTGCTGAAGACATGGATAACGATCATCAGCCCCGAGACCGTCGCGAAGCAAATCACCAGCACACGTAGATAAAGAAATAGAAGATAGCGATCAATGCGTGTCATGAATCCATTCATTATTGACGCTGCTCCGACAGAAACTCGACGGAGTTTGCCGGATCAGGCTGGTTGTCGCAAGATCATTGCGTGTTGCCGGTCGAGAATTTTTCGTTCAGCTAACCAAAAGACATCAAATTGGACAGCGCCACATTCGGCCCAAATATCAGCTCGACGCGCCAGACGCGCCAGCAAGTGGGACGCGAGTGGGTATATTTCCAGAGGGTGGGGGATCTCAATCGCCCCACTCGCTGGCGAGTTGGTATTGCCACTGTAATGTTGCCAAAGGAGGACTCACAGAGGCACTAAGGCATGGAAGATTTTTGAGTCTGGATCTAGGCGCTTACGCAAAAGCAGAAGGCGAGCCATTTGCTAGCTCGCCTTCAGGATGAAGTGTTTAAGAGTCGACCATTAGATACAGAGGGTTAGAATGCACCGCCAGCGCCGCCAACACCGCCGCCGGTGAAGCCGCCCTGCGTACCGGATCCGCCTTGGTTTTGACCTTGCGAACCGTCGGCCGAATTGTAGGTGAGTACTTCGCCAATTTGAGTGAAAATCGGGTTTGGCGTAATTCGGACGTATCGCCTATCTGCCGAAATCACGGCAGTCGGGAAGATCGAAGCCATTTCGGGAATTACGGTTACGACGGGCCGGTAGCCGACTGCACCGCGTCCGATTGGAAAGCCGAAGCCAGGACCGGCATTATTGCCAACGGCAGCCAACAATTGACGGTAGTTTGCGTAGTCATCGGCAGCCGACGAGGAGCTGGAGAACTGCCCCAGGATCTCGCGACCAACATCAGATTGTTTTTTGCGCACATTGGCGAGTTGGGCTTCGACAATCGGCTCCTGGCGATGACCGTTCTTCACTTCCACTTGGACCAGAGCGTCCTTGTCGCTCAAATCGATTTGATGGACTTGATAAGCCTGCTCGGGTGTACCAAAGTCCGTATAGACTTCAATCGTTGCTTTACCACCGGAAACACTGCCCCAAACACGACGCACGAGCACTTCGTATTTGCCCGCGTATCCCTGTGGGCATGCGTAAAACTCAGAATAGCCATCGACGCTTGTCTTGGCATTGCTGCTGCTAGTATCACCCAGCAATACTCCGCCACTGATGGTTTGGGGATTGGATAGCGAGCAAATGCTGCCCGCAGGTTCCTTCACTCGGATATCCAAATCGGCTTCGCCTGTCCAATTCACGCGGACCACGATATCCCGCGCCAATGCAGCATTGACTTCTTTTTCGAAAATGGTCGCCTCGATTGGGCGACTGGTTTGCTTCAATCGCATTTGAGTTGCCCGAGCGGCTAGTTGCGCTCGATCGAAAAGAGCGGCATGCTCTTTGGGCCATACCTTGCTCAGGATACCTGTGCAAACCCAGCGCAGCGCGTCGACGTCCTGTGTCTCTTCTGCAAGAGGGAGAGCCAAAGCGAAAACGTCGTAGCGATTGGGTTCAACAGTGGCCAGATCCTTGAGTAACTCGAGGGCTTCTTTCTTGATCCCCTTGCGCGCCAAGTACTCAGCAATCTTGAAGGCTTGATTGGAATCGCCGTTGAAATCCAGGGAGCTGAGCAGTACACGCTTGATTTCAGCGCCTGGGTAATCGCCGGCTTCCATACCTAGGCTGAGCGCTTGATACATCCACGGCTGTGGATAGCCGGCGCCTAGCAGGCCGCCGACCAAACCGATGACTTTTTCAAATTCGGCCTGTGCTCCCGCGCGATCTTTAGCTTCGAGGAATGCCTCGGCGACAGCGACTCTATCTTGAACCAATTTGCGAATTTGCTCGTCGAGAAGCTTGCGTTCCTCTTCGTTCGCCTTCTCCAACTTGGTCACCCAGTCTGCGACGTCAACGCTGGAGCTGGAGCGGCTTAGCGGCATGGCGTTGGAAGGAGACTTGGCGGTGTCGTCAGGCACGACAAACATGCCTCCCATTCCGCCTCCCATGCCTCCCATGCCTCCCATGCCTCCCATTCCACCGCCCATGCCTCCCATTCCACCTCCCATGCCTCCCATGCCACCGCCCATGCCGCCCATCATACCGCCGCCCATGCCGCCCATCATTCCGCCCATCATGCCGCCGCCGGACGTGATCGGGACAACCAAGTCACCCACCGGATAAACTCGATTGATCGGAGCTTCGTTAGCATCGTCCTTGGTGGTAATCTCCAAAACTTCATTCTTTATGACGTATGTCAACTCGTGCGGATCCAACATGAGTCTCAACACGCTGCGGAGAGAAACCGGCGGGATATTGAGTGTGATTGGAGTATCCGCGTCCGCCAAGCCACCCAATTCAATCTCGGTAGTGTTGAGGACGATTGGAATTCGCATGTCATCGGCTAGTCCTTCGATGACTTGATTGAGTGGCATCGCATTGAAAGCGATATCCTCGACTTGCTTCTTTAGAGCCGCATTGATGTTGCGTTCCGATTCGCTGTCTGCGCCGAGGCTGGTTGCGCTGTATCGTTCCTTGCGGCGAGCCGTTAGTGCCTGCCAAACTTCTGGCGATGGATAAACCACAGGTGGATCACCTTCGAATGGAATTGCCGCCTCTTCAACGGCTCGCATTACATCCACAAACCCCTGTTCTCGGCGTTCGTAGGCTTCGCGAATTAACGCCGCATTGGCGGCAAACGAACTTTCTTCGCGCGTTACGTTCTCCAGACGCGTCCCAGGCGCAAGCTTGCCAATTTCCGGTGCAACATCTTTGCTGGCTTCCAAGTAACGGTGCTCGGACATCAAGAAATTGAATTGTTCGACTAGTTGCTTCAATGCCTCGTCTTTACGGTTGGTTTCAGCCAGCAATCGTTCTGCTTGACTGGCTTGGGCCCGAATTGCTTCGGAACGCACAATTCGATCCATCTGCTGCTTTTCAGCGACCGCCGCGATCTGTAGGGCCGAGCTAACTTGGCTGCGTAGCTGCGAACGCAAAGCAGGATCTGTATCCGCAAAGTTATCGATACGTTCCATCAACAGCTTTAGGTCGGAGACGACTGCAACCGCTGAGGTTGGATTCAGCCGCAATAGCTCGCTAGCATCACGAATGCTTTGACGAACTTCGGTCTCAATTGCTTGGGCGCGCGCCTGACGACGTCCTAGTTCTTCCGCCAGCATGGCTCCGCCACTGAGTGTGTCGCCAAGAAGCGAAGGAGTGGTAGGCGCTGGTTGTGCCGGTACCAGTGCCGCCGGAGCCGGAGTATCGGCGAAAGGATCGTCGCCGGGAGCCGGTGTCCCAAACGGATCCGCAACAGCCGGGGTACCAGTTGCGGGTGTACCCGATGCAGGTGTACCAAAAGGATCATCTCCGCCAAACTGCATGAACTTTCCGGTCGGAACCGAGTTGGCTTCGGCAGATTTCTTAGCCGCGTTCAATAGCACGGCCGCTTCAGCATTATTGGGATCTTGCTTCAAAGCCTCTTCGGCAATGCGAATGGCAGTCTGGAACTCGCCGGATTGAAGTGCAAATTGACCTGCTTTGACGATCGCCGTCGCATTGTCAGCATACATAAAGCTCATTGCACGCAGACCAGCCGAGCCGAGGGCAGGCATGGATACGCCGCCATCGCGACGAGCTTCGCCCACAACGGAAACCAGAAAGCCCAAGTCAGGATTCGAGTTTTCTGGGCTCACATTCCAATTCAGCACAACAGCTTCGTTTCCACATGTCCCCTGCAGTGTGACCGGTCCGCCGGAAATAGCCGCGGAAGACTGGCCAATCACTACCGTGTCGCGGTCGGTACGCAGCGGTGGGAAACGCTGGGGAAAATAGCTAGCCAACGAGCTTGGCAGTTGAGCCTCGTGGACCCAAACAATAGGCACCGAAACGCTCTGAGCCAAATAACGACCAATCGACTGAGTCGATTCCTGCGTCTCATCACGGCTAACCAAAATGCCACCCGTCTGATTGGCGATCGCAGCCAAAGAGGCCATGTCGACAGCAGGACCAATTGCCAACGACGAAACTGTGGCTCTGTTCTTAATCAGTTCCTCCACCAACTGATGATGTTCGCTCTTGCTCAAAAAGTTAGCGCGGTTGACGCCATCACCGATGTAAACAATTGTTCGTTGCGCAACTGAATCGCTGAATAGCTTGTTAGCCGAGCGTAGGGCCAAGCCGAGATTGGTGGTTCCCAATGGAATACGTTTCTTTAGTCTCGCAACGGCCGTCTCCCATTTCGAGTCCGTCGGTGCAATCAACCCACTCGACAGGTCAACGGTATCCACATCACAGGCGAGCAAGGCTGCTTTGGCATTCGCGGGCAACGACTGAGCTAATTCCTCGAGCACCTCCAAGGATTCGATCCGCACAGGACCGGTCTGGGTAGCTGATGTGTCGACGACAATGACTACTTCGTAGTTCTCAGCCAGCGGAAGGTCTTTCGACGGATCGGCCAGGAGCGATAAAGCGAAATACTGGTGGCTGGCATCCTGGAAACTGGCATCCTGGAATGTTGCCAAGCGGCTAGAACCTGCTTGCGGTTGATCTGCAAACCCTGCAAGCGGCGTGGCTAACGCGGCCAGCACTACGAAAAGCGACTTCGCAAACGACATTTGTTACAGCTCCCTGAAACCGGCGGAGGTTCGTGAAACGGTTTTCGCCACCTTGCAGGAACCCCGGAATGCGGGGGCAAAAGCAGCGGGTTTAGACACCTACCAGTCGCTAGGACTGGGTTTTTGATTGAAAAGACAAGCCTCTCCAGCTCTGCATTCTATTTGCCTTGCTGCGATCCCGCTACAAAAATCAGCGGAAAAACACAACCCAAAGCCACATTGCCGCCGCACGTACCGCGCGTGAATCTTCAATCGAACCAAATCTAATGCAGGTTCCGTGCCATGAACTCCAACCAATTGCCCAGACGCCCACCCCAGAATCGGTTAAGGCTGTTTGTCTGACAGTTTCGCACCGATTACACGACATTCCACGACAGAATGTCGCAGCTGCAAATCGACAGTATATGTGGTCCATCCAGGCAATGATGCGATTGTGCAACACATCCTATCGTTGCATTCTGCAACATGTGCGGCAGAACGCAGCGATAACAGCCACCGCAAATGTTGCCTAAGCGTCATTGATTACCAAATTTAGTTCATCGTTACGACCGTACTCGCCGATAGAAGGATGAGCAGCCTAGGCGTCCACCCATGGAAGGGAGCCATTTTGACTATGCCATACCGACAATTTGCATTTATTCTGACTTGCCTTCTAACTTGCCAGTTGGGATTCGACACATCCCCAGTCTCCGCGCAAGTGAAGGAAAAGTCGCAGGGCAAGCGTCTCAATGGAGGATTCATTCAGCAATTGCGCTCACTGCCAGATGAGGCTTTGCAGACTTTGCAGTCCGCCGAACGCAATGTATACGGGCAAGCGGAACCGAAAAAGTCTGCAACCTCAAGTGCTCCCAGCCCACAGAGTTTTCCACCGCAACCCAGTGGTCGAGCCACCCTGCAGCGCACCCACCAATCGCCTTGGCTCGAACGATTATCGCAATCCGGTTCTGCCGCGCAACCAAATTCGTCCGTTCCGCCGCCCAATTACCGCCCCTCCATTCCCCATCCTCCAGCACCTCGGAGGATGCCAGAACCGAGGATGCCAGAACCGAGGGTGCCAGAACCGAGGATGCCAGACGAAAGTATCTCAGAACAAAGTAACTCAGAACCGAGAATGACACCGCCGACGATTGCTGAGTCTCGCATGCTGGAACCGCGCATGGCAGAACCGCGAATGCCACAGCCTGTTGCTCGACGACCGTTTCTCGACAACACGTCCGAACCAATTTCGCAGAACTTCTCCGACGAACCTCAGGGAACAGCCGCTCGCGGGGGTTTTCGACTTTCCGATCGTCCCCAAGTGCCGGAATCGCTACCAGAATATCCTGGCCGCAATGTGGATTTTCCAGATCTCGATGACAGCACCGCCGCTGAAAACGAACAACCCGAGATCTACAAGTCCAATGCACGCCTGACACCCAATGCACTGCCGTCCGAGTCCCAGCTTGAGCCAAGCCCGCTTGTGCAAGATCACTTGCAGAACGCAATTCCACAGCGACAGGGAGATGCGTTCACTGCAGAGTCCCTGCAGGAAGCACCCCGCGTTTCACGCGTACCATTACCAAAGTCCAACAAGAGTTCTCGGGCTGCTGCGGATCCTTCCGCCAATGCGCCCGACGTGGCGTTGCCCGATGTGGCGTCGAAAGACGCCGCCGGTGAGACCTCGCCTTCGAAATCGATTTCGAACGAGTCCCAGCCGCAGCAAGTTTTGCCAACAGAGTCAATCAACGCTACCGCAACCAGCGCTAGCCGGCTCGGCCCAACTCGGATCACTCAGGCGCAACTCACCTCCGAGCTGCCTAAAGACGCTGTTGCGACGAATGGCGAAAGTGTGAGCGTGCCAACTCAGCTCGCGAACCGACCGACGGCAGAAATGAATCGAGGCGATATCGAAAAGCCGCTACCCTCAACCCTGCCCCAGAATGAGCAAACAGGTTTGCCTTCGGTACCTAGAATTCCATTGCCGACAGCGAAAATCGAAAGCATCGATGCGTCCCAAACCGAGCTGCTGGCCCGTGGCGATGCTAACAATGGATTCACGCTGCCGGTTCTGCCTAGCTTGCCGGTTCCTGCTGATGTGCCCTCTAGTGCAGCTGCGGGCTTGCAGGCCGAACCCGAATTCCTTTCCCCGCCGACTGTTGCTGACAGCTCGGTTGAGGATAGCTTGGCGAAGAACAGCGAATCGCCAGATGCAAGATTTACATTGCCACCGGCACGATCCGGCGTTTCTACATCTGAAGGCTTAGCTCAGCACGGCATCGCATCGTCAGCCAAAACGTCTCCGCATTCCGGCGATCAGCGATTGAAGATGGAAACGCCGCATGTAGAGGTGGAATTGAATGGTCCAAGCAATCTACCGATTGGAACGCCCGCCGAATATCAAATCGTTGTGCGCAATGCAGATCGCATTGATCTGCAGGGCTTGATACTGCGACTCGATATACCGGCCGGAGTGAACGTAGAGACGCACAAGCCGACACATGGAGAGTTTGAAGTTGAGAAAGCTCCCGATGGTTTGACAATGCTAACCTGGGGGTTTGAGGCTTTGCCAGCTGGACAGTCCGCTACAGCTCCGATGCAACTGATTGCTGGTTCAGCAAAGAATTTTGCAGTAGCCATGGAATGGACGCTGATGCCCGTATCGGGTAGTAGCCAGATTGATGTGAGCGCTCCGCGGTTGGAGTTGGCATTGGAGGGACCGGCGGAAGTTAATTTTGGGCAACCCAATACGTACCGTTTGCACGTTCGTAACCCGGGTACCGCCAAAGCGTCGCACCTGACGGTACGGCTGAGCGCTGAGACTTATGGATCGAGCGCTGCAGAAATCCCGGCGATCGAACCCGGCGAAGAGGAAGTCATCGAAGTTGAGCTCACTTTCAACGAACAGGGGGCGATTCGCATCGTTGCGCAAGCACAGGAGCAAAGTGGCCTAGAAAGCGAAACCGCAATCTCTGTAATTGTGCGGCAAGCCAAGTTAGCGGCGGGCATTGTTGCGCCCGAAGTTGTCTACCACAGCGCGCTGGCCGATTACCAACTGCAGCTCACCAATGCGGGTGATGCCGACGCCCAGGACTTGCGAGCGGTGGTTCAATTGCCGCCTGGCGCCAGTCTGATAACTGCGCCGCCAGGTGCCGCGTTGAGCGGACGCACGCTGACTTGGCCCATCGCCAAGCTCGTCAGCGGAAGTTCCGAAGCATTTTCGTTGCAATTGAAGCTGACCAGTGACGGAGCCAATGTTGTTGACTTCGCATGTTCTGGAACTGGATCGCTGCAGGCTAAATCGAGTGCGACCACTCACGTCGAGTCGGTTTCCGATCTCAAGTTAGTGGTGAACGACCCGGTCGCACCTGCACCCGTTGGAGGCGAGGTTGCTTATGAACTCATGTTGACCAACCGTGGTTCGAAAACAGCCACGAATGTCAAGGTCATCGCTCAGTTTTCTGAAGGCATCGAGCCGCTTCGCGGCGAAGGTCAAGCTTGCCGCGTGGTACCTGGTCAAACTTTCTTTGATCCAATCGCACGCATCGGTGCGGGGGAGTCGGTCAATCTGAAGGTCTTTGCCAAAGCGGCGGTAGCTGGAACGCATCGTTTTCGCGTCGAAGTTCGTGCTGACGAATCCGAGGTGCGGCTGGTACAGGAAGAGTCGACGCAATACTTGGAAGCGGCCAATCGAATCGCCGCGCCAAGCAATTCCTCGCTCATGCGATAGGCAGCTTGAGAACTAAATGCTGAAGCCCGAGAGTTCACCAGGGGGGCGGACTCTCGGGCTGACTGCATTCCCGCAAACTAGTGCAAAAGTTGCTACTTCTGAGAATCTTCTTTCATCTTGAGAAGCTCTTTGAGATATCCTTCAATGAACTCGCGATCGCGGCTACCGGCTAGTTTCGCAGCGGCGGTTTCGAGCTCGATTGCCTTGTCGATGTTTCCGTTGATTAGCATCAGGTGCGCCAAGGTGTCGATGACACTGGCCTTGTCTTCTCCGGTTGATTTGTTGCTCGCCTCTTCGGCTGCAGCGATCGCGGCGTCCACCAGCGGACCTTTTTCGAGTAGGCCTTGCTCAGCCATTTCGTAGACATTCCAGGCTACCATATTGGTCGACTGTGGATCGGGCATTTTGGCAAAGACCGACTTTAACTGAGCCGCGGCCTCTTCGGTTTTCTTGCTCACTACCAGCACGCGAAGTTTGAGCATGCTCAGTTGCATATTGCTTCCGTCCGGTGCTGCCTTGTCGATCAGCTTGATAGCGTCGTCGTATTTTTCCTCTCGTAGCAGTGCAAAAATTTCTTGCATAGCCTGTTCCGCTTCTTGCTTGGCCTTCAGTTCTTTGGCAAAGGCCTCGCGATCCCACTTGCCTTCAACCACCGCCGTTAGTGGACCGTCAAATTCCATCGGATGGCCAATCCACTCGATCTTTGCATCTTTGCCGACGATGAATGAGGTCGGAATGCCGTTCTGTGCGGCAGCCTCCATGTAATCCCGATACGAAGATTGGTCCGGGTCGGTGGTGAGGCAATAATCGCTGGTCAATTCGCGATAAGTTGACTTTTTCTCAGTTTCTTCCCCGGGGGCTGGCCGCACCTCGCGGTCCAGGAACTTGTTCACCGTCTCGAGATCTTCGTCGCTGATACTAACTATCTGCACTCCTTTGTCGGCCATCTTCTTTTGCGTTTCGGCCAAGTGTGGCATGCTGGCAACACAGGGGCCGCACCATGTTGCCCAAAACTCGACTACGTAGACTTTGCCTTTTTCAAATTTAGTTACAGGCTGAAACTTTCCCTTGCCATCCTGAATCCAATGCTCGACGTTCAGCTCAGGGGCGGTCGAACCGATCGTTAACAGTTCGGCGGCCGATAGAGTACGGTGCAAGATACCAGCTTGATTGGCAGCGGCGGCGATCGCTAGCGTGCAGACAACTTTAAAGAGTTTTCGCACTATGGGGACTCCTATGGTTTGCTTTCTATTTCAGCTCAAGGCAGGGAACGGACGCAAGAACTATCCAGCTCTGACTTCCAATGGAGGGGAGACTGGTTTGCCGCACTTCTGCTGAAGCCGGAATGGTTGCAGTTTCCACTTAGGAACTCAGGAAAAAAGTTTTCCAGGACAATTCCTCGAACATCGAAGCAACAATGCTCCGTACTTTAAGCTGCTCAATCATACTCGCTAGCCCCAGCAGCGTCTGTAGGCCATTTCACCTAGGTCTGCTGCGCTTTGTGGTCCGCTGCGGTTGGGTGTTGGGATTTTCCAGGTAATGACCGTCGCTATCGAGAATTTGCCCCGCTTGCCAATTCAAGGCTTGGTGCGAAATGGGATCTGCGGTCATAATGCATTCAGGCCGCGTGTAAGGACCTCGCAGGACTTGGGGCTTATCGAACGCCTGCGCGTACCTACCGTTCAACATCTTTTAGATTCTCAGCGAAAGTGTTATTTGATGTCAGGTTCCAGCCGGCGCCAGAAAATACAAGAGATGCTCCAGCAAGAGCCGGACGACGTCTTCTTGCGTTATTCACTGGCCATGGAGTTTTCCAACGAAGGTCGAACCGAGGAATCGCTAGCATTGCTCCAGAAATTGTGCGAGCAGGCTCCGCCTTATGTACCTGCCTATTTCCGCAGTGCACAAATTTTGGCGGACAATGACAGCATCGAGCAGTCTCGCGACTTTCTACGCCGTGGGATAGAAGCGGCCCGCGATCAAGGGGATTTGCACGCTGCGGCAGAGATGGGGGAGATGTTGTCGGATCTTGGTAGTTCCTAACAGGCTCGGTTCCACCAGTTTTTTTCAATTGGGTGGCCTTGTGACCCTAGCTATTTTGTAAGTGCCTGCATAAGTCCGTTGCACTGAGTAAACATGGATCCAGAACAGATTCGCATTCAAGCTGACTTGCGTGGCCTTATCTCAGGCGACGTGCACTGCGATCCGCTATACACGCAAATCTATTCCAGCGATGCCAGTATTTACGAAGTTGCGCCCATAGGAGTAGCCAGACCGCGGTCTACCCGCGATGTCGCGGAGCTGCTGGGCTACTGTCATGAAAACCACTTGCCTGTTTTTCCTCGAGGCGGCGGCAGTGGATTGGCTGGGCAAGCGCTGGGGCGGGGAATCATCATTGATTTCTCGCGTTACATGCGGCGCATTTATCCTCCCAAGCAAGGGACGGTGCGCGTGCAATGTGGAGTCGTGCAAGCCGACTTGAACCGCTCGATAGATTATCACAATTTGTTGTTCGGTCCCGATCCGGCTACGCGCAGCGTTTCGTCGATTGGCAGTATGCTTTCTGTGGACGCATCCGGCAGTCATTTTCCTCGATACGGTTCGGCTGGGGACTGTGTAGAGTCGATGCAGGTCGTGTTGGCAAATGGCGAATCGCTCGAGTTCTCCCGCCACTCCTGGGCGAATGACGAAGGTGCCTCAACTCGCGAGCAACAATTGGCGAGACAAGTCGGGTTATTGTTGCAGCAAAATTCAGGATTGTTGCTCCGCCCGCCCTGGCAGGACGTCGCTCGCGGATGCGGCTACCGGGTTGAGCAGGTGCTCGATGGCGACCAGGTCAATCTGGCTCGTTTGTTGTGTGGTTCCGAGGGGACTTTAGGAGTCATCACGGAAGCGACCTTGCGCGTAGAAGAGATACCCAAAGCCCGCGGTTTGATTCTGTTGTTTTTTTCGCGACTGGAAACGGCTGCGAAAGCAGTGCTGGACATTGGTCGCGACGATGTAGCGGCCTGCGATTTGATGGACCGTCGCCTGCTAGAAATTGCTCGCGAAACAGAGCCGATTTACGCCTCCATTATTCCTCGCGGTGCCGAGGCCATGTTGCTGGTGGAGCTACAGGGAGACGAACAACTTGCTGTGCGGGCGCGACTGATGCAAATGCTTCAGCGATTGCAGCGACGCGGCAAGCCTGTCGTGTCGTACCGGCTGACAACCGATAGCGCGGAGCGCAATTTGCTGTGGCGACTGGCTCGTCGCGTGATCCCGAGGTTATACAAACTTAAAGGCAATTTGCGGCCCCTGCCCTTTGTGGAAGATATCTCCATTCCGCCAAAACGATTGCCGGAATTCCTGCGCGAATTGCAAGATATTTTGAGAGTCGAGCGCGTCACGGCGACCTTGTTTGCGCACGCGCTGCATGGTCAGGTCGACGTGCGACCGTTTCTTGATCTCGCCAACCCTGGAGATCAGCTTCGCTTGGCAAGTTTGAGTGAAACGCTGTACGGAAAAGTGCTCGAATACGGTGGTACTATCGCGAGCGATCACGCGTTCGGATTGAGCCGCGCCGGGTGGGCGGAAAAGCAACTTGGCCCGCGGCTCGAATTGTGTCGCAAAATCAAACAAATATTCGATCCGGACGGAGTTCTCAATCCTGGTAAGTTTCTGAGTCCAACGCCGCCCCATGTCAACGAAAACCTGCGTCGTGTTCCAAAGTTTCCAGCCAAGGTGCAGTCTATTGTTATAGGCAAGGACTCCATTCCGATTGGCAATGCATTTGAGGCCGCCGCTGCCCTGGACGAACTGGGAACTGGCGCCGTAGCGGCGCCTCTATTTGAAAATCTATCCGAACCAGTTGCTGTGGGTGCATTCAGCGGTGGTGAGCCGGCAGAACGCGTCTCGTTACCGGTGTTATTGGCCTGGGAGGCCAGCGAATCGATCGGCTACACGGCTCGTGCCTGCAATGGTTGCGGCCGATGCCGCACCAACGCCGCAGCAGAGCGGATGTGTCCGATGTTCCGCGTACACAAAGGCGAGGAGGCGTCTCCGCGCGCGAAAGCCAATTTACTGCGCGGCGTGATTACTGGAACTCTTGAGCCACAGCATTTAGAGAGCCAGGAGATGAAAGCCTTTGCAGACCTTTGCTTCAATTGCCATCAGTGCCGCATGGAATGTCCTGCAGAAGTCAACATTCCAAAGTTGGTCCAGGAGATCAAAGCTCAGCATGTGGCCGGACATGGATTGACCCTTAGCGAACGAATGCTCAACCGAGTCGACAGTCTCGCGGCACTAGGTAGCCGATTTCCTAATGCCGCCAACTGGTCCTTAGGAAATCCGACCATGCGCTGGTTGCTGGAGAAGACATTCGGCATCGCCAGCGGGCGTAAACTTCCGAAAGTAACCCGCAGAACATTTTTGGGTTGGGCCGCTCGTGAAAAACTCAATCGCATGGAGCGTTATGCTGGTCGGAAAGTGCTGTTCTTTGTCGATCAATACGTGAATTGGCATAACCCTTTGCTAGGACGCGCGTTGGTTGAAGTGTTGCGTCACCAAAAAGTAGAAGTCTATATCCCCACGGCACAAACGCCGTCGTATATGGCCATGATCGCTTCTGGCGACATCAACCGAGCGAAGAAATTAGTCAGAACCAATATTCGTATTTTAGCTGAGGCTGTGCGGCAAGGCTACGATATCGTCACGACGGAACCTTCGGCCGCGTTGTGTTTGCGCGAGGAGTACCGTAATCTGATTCAAGACGAAGATACGGTGCTCATATCCAAAAACACCTACGACGCCTGCAGCTATTTGTGGAGCATGCACCGGCAGAACGAATTAGAGCTCGATTTCAATTCGGTTTCGATGTCCGTCATGTACCATGAGCCCTGCCACTCCCGCGTGCTCGATTCGAATCAGCCCGCGCTCAACCTCCTGCGGTTGATTCCTGGACTGCAGGTTCAAACTGCCGACGCCGGATGCAGTGGCATGGCAGGCACGTATGGCTTGCAGCGAAAGAACTTTCGTACCAGCCTACGTATTGGCTGGGCTCTCATAAGCACGATGAAAGGCACCTCCGCTCAATTTGGTACCACGGAATGCACCTCTTGCAAGCTGCAGATGGAGCAAGCGACGACCAAGCCTACCGTTCACCCAGTCGCCATGTTGGCTTATGCTTACGGAACGATGCCCCAGTTTGCTGCTTGGTTCTCTTCCCGAACAGAAGGTACCGTGGTCAGTTGATGCTTAGGGGCCAAGAGGTCGCCTGCGTTTTGTTGGATCATCAGAGCGCTCGCACGAAATCGAACCTTAAATGAAAAGTTACTTGCTTTCAACTTCAATGTGTGACGTGAATAATCAAGTACAAATAGAAGTGGAGTTGTTTGCGCGGGCTTTCGAAATTTCGGGGGCTCGCCAATGGAAAACGCAGTTGCCCTGCGGAAGTACCATCGCCGATCTACGCGAAAAACTCCGCACAGATTTTCAGCAACTGGCTCCCTTGGAGCGGCTCAGTCGCTGGGCGGTGGGTACAGAGTTCGTGACGGATAGTTTTGTGTTGAATGGGGATATGTGTGTGGCAATGATTCCTCCTGTGAGTGGTGGCTAAGCTATGATCGAATTGACAGAGGAACCAATTGACGTCTGTCGCCTTCTCGCTCAGGTCAGCGATCCAGAGTGCGGGGCTGAGGTGCTCTTTGTTGGTACTACACGTCAGTGGACCGATGTGCCAGAACAATCCGATGAATCTAGAATTTCCCGCGTTGAAACTTCGCATCTCGTGTATGAAGCGTATCGGGAAATGGCATTGGCACAAATGCACAAACTGGCAGACGCAGCGCGATGCCGTTGGCCTATTCGCAAGGTGGCTATTGCTCACCGCTTGGGCACAGTTGCTCCAGCAGAAGCTAGTGTCGCAATCGCCGTAAGCTGCCCGCATCGCTCCGAAGCTTTTGAGGCCGCCAAATGGCTGATCGATGAGTTAAAACATAATGTGCCGATCTGGAAGCAAGAGCATTATGTGCAAAGTGGCCCGCAGTGGATCCATCCCTCAACTGGTAATTGCAGTTGCAAGGCAGAAAGTAAACACCCATGAGCGTGAGACTCCACACACATGATTAGATCCTCAGGGGATTCCCAAGTAACCAGTTCGCATGCTTCAAGACCGGCATTGGTGGATCGATTTGGCCGTGTTCACCGTTCGCTCCGAGTCAGTGTGACCGATGCCTGCAATATTCGCTGCCAATATTGTATGCCGGCGGAAAATGTTCAGTTCTTGCACGCCAGTCGGCTATTGAGCTTCGATCAAATTGAAATCTTCGTACGGCAAGCGGTCGCCTGTGGTGTTCGCAAAGTACGCTTAACCGGCGGCGAGCCCCTATTGCGTCCCGATTTGTTTCGCTTGGTTGAACATTTGAACGAGATTCAAGGTCTGGATGAAATTGCGCTCACGACCAACGGCATGTTGCTTGCCAAGCAGATTGGTCCACTCGCTGCGGCTGGCCTCAAACGCGTCAACGTAAGCTTGGATACCTTATCTGCGGAGAATTTCAAAGTACTATCGCGCCGCGATGGTCTCAGCCGCGTGCTCGAAGGTATCGATGCAACACAGTCGTTTCCCCAGGTGGTGGTGAAACTGAATGCGCTGTTGCTACGCGACGTTAACTTGGTCGATGTTTTCGACTTGATGGAATTTGCTCTGCAACGGGCTTTGCCCCTGCGTTTTATTGAGTTCATGCCGTTAGACAGCGATCGAAGTTGGACCCAATCGCGGATGGTAAGCGGTGCGGAATTGCGATCGATGATTGCTGAGCGATTCGGTCCGCTCGAGGTGGTCAAGGATAGAGATCCGCATCAACCGGCTGTCGACTACGTTCTCGTCCATGGCGGCGGACGGATTGGGTTTGTGGATTCGGTTTCGAATCCATTTTGCGGCAGTTGCGACCGACTGCGTCTAACAGCTGACGGGAAGATTCGCAATTGTTTATTCGGGCGCGAAGAATGGGACGTAGCTCCGCTGCTGCGGAACAGCCCGGACGCCGACAGGGCCATTGAGGAGTTGCTGCGGTTGAGCGTTTGGGCCAAGCATGCTTCTCATGGCATCGACTCGCCCGATTTTCAACCGCCCGCGCGCGCCATGTATCAAATAGGTGGCTAACCGTGGAGACACAGCCTGAACCGCACACGCGACGCGTTTACCTTGACAACGCAGCCACATCCTGGCCAAAGTGTGCCGCTGCGATCGCTGCGGCGGATCAGTTCATTCGACAATGCGGTGCAACGTCTGGTCGTGGAGCCTATCGAAGTGCGGCTGTGGCCGATCGTTGGCTTGAGAACGCCCGCGTGAACCTAGCGCGTCTAGTGGGAGCTACCAGCGGATTGTCGGTCGCGATCTGCAACAGTGGAACCCACGCTCTCAACGCCGCGCTCTACGGAGTGTTGCGACCGGGCGATCATGTCATTACCACCGGCATGGACCATAACAGCCTTTTGCGCCCGTTGAAATTTCTGGAACAGCATCGGGGAATTCGGCTGAGCGTGATTCCCAGCGATCCCTGCGGATTTGCCGACCCGCGCCAAGCCGCCGCTCTGATTGGCGATGAAACAAATCTTATCGCTGTTGGACATGCCTCCAATGTCACTGGTCAAATTCAAGATTTAGAGGGCTGGAGTAAGTTGGCGCGGTCTGCGGATGCCCGATTTTTGGTCGATGCCTCCCAGACGCTAGGGTACCTGCCAATCGACGTTGGTGCCAGCCAGAAAAATGCGATGCGCATCGACATATTGGCGGCTGCCGGGCACAAGGGGCTGGGGGCCTACCAGGGCACGGGCTTGCTTGTTGTTCAGCCTGAGTTGCACGCAGAGTTTCTACCATTGATGCAGGGCGGAACTGGGCACGCAAGTGAACGCTTGGACGATGGGCAGTCTTGGCCACGGTGCGTCGAAGTGGGAAATTTGAACATGCCAGGCGTGGTTTCTCTAGCTGTGGCGGCCGCCGAGACACTGTCTAATCTGTTCTCGCGCCAGCTGGCATGGCAAGCACGCTTTCAGCAGCTCGTCCATGGATTGGATCGTTTAGCGGGTGTAAAGCTAGTTGGATGGAGTGTAGCTCGAAACTTTGCAGAACGCATACCGGTCGTCAGTATCGAAGTTGAGGGCTGGAGTGTACACGATTTAGCGAGCGTCCTCGATTCGAGTTTCGGGATCGAGGTCCGAGCCGGGTGGCACTGCGCTGCTCTGGCCCATGCTGCCTTGGGTACCGATACGAGCGGTGGAACGCTGCGATTGAGCCCTAGTGCGAGTACCACTGCAGAAGAAATCGATTACACTCTGGCAGCGTTTCGAGAGATCCTGGATGTCTAGAGTAAAGTGCCATGGCAGAGCGTTGGTATCGCGACGGTTTAAGATTTGAGTGTACGCAGTGTGGTGCCTGTTGTTCTGGCGCGCCGGGCTTCGTCTGGGTCAACGCCACAGAGATAGAAGCGCTTGCCGTAGGTATGAAGATGGACGAAGGTAGTTTCCGGGAAAAGTTTGTGCGCAAGGTTGCTACCCGGACTAGTTTGATCGAGTATCCAGACGGCGACTGCATCTTCCTCGATCCAAAGACGCGAGCCTGCATGGTCTACGAACAACGACCTATTCAGTGTCGCACTTGGCCATTTTGGGGCTCGAACCTGCGAACCAAACAGGATTGGGCAGATACTTGCGCGTCATGTCCGGGAGCAGGTGTTGGCCAGCTATACTCGCTAGAGCAAATTGAGGTCACTCGCAGACAAAAGAAAGTCTAAGCAACGCTCAAGGAAGTCGACGATTGCATAGCCGGACTCGCTATGCATTGTTGCTTGCAGTCTAGGCAGCGCGGCGCGTACTGGCTTTCTCTTTGTCGGTGATGATCTCGCCCTTTTCATTGACGTCTTCAAACCGCACGGCCACCTGCTTACTGACGCCAGACTCTTGCATCGTTACGCCATACAGAGTTGTCGAAGCGGTCATGGTCTTTTTGGAGTGAGTTACTATGATGAACTTCGTCCAGTCAAGAAACTCGCTCAACACGTTTACGAATCGCCCAATGTTGGCTTCGTCGAAAGGTGCGTCGACTTCATCCAGTACGCAGAATGGGCTGGGACGATACTGAAAGATTGCCAATAGCAGCGCTACGGCAGTCAGTGCTTTTTCGCCACCGCTGAGCAGCGAATTGGAAAGCTCTGTTTTACCTGGTGGCGTTGCGACAATGTCTATGCCGCATTCCAGCACATCCTCGCCAGCTTCAAGGACGATATCCGCGTTACCACCGCCAAAAGACTTGCGATAGAGCTTTTGGAAATTCTCGCGTATGACTTCTAGCGTCTCCATGAACATACGTCGAGAGTCGGTGTTGATTTTCTGAATGATTCGCTGCAGCGATTCCTTGGCGGCTTGCAGATCTTCGTACTGCCCATGTAGAAAATCGTAACGATTCTGCAGTTCATCGAGTTCGGCTAGCGCGGCCATGTTGATTTCACCAACTGAGGCCACATCCTGTCGCAGCGCGGTTGCTTCGTTGTCCAAGGCGACGCGCTCGTCCGAGTCTTCAATGATCGTAGCCTGGCAAAGCTGGTCGAAATCGATTGAGTAATCTTCGGCGAAGCGTTTTAGTAAGGCCTGGCCTGATTCGCGAAATCGTTCGACTTCTATCTGGGACGATTGACACTGGTTGGCGAGCTTGTCGATCAGACGCGATACAACCTCCAGACGCTTGGCTGCTGTAGATCGACTCTTGCGCAATTCGGAAGCTTGCTGGGCGAGCACTTCCAGATTGCTATCCTCAGATTCGCTCACTAAAAACAACTCAGCTAATTCCGAGGTCAGCCCTAGAATCTCGAGTTCATGCTGTTGCTTGGTGCGGGTCAATAGGTCGATTTCGTGCCGGGCTTCGGCGACGCTTTGCAATCGCTCATGCTGCGTTCGCGTGTTTTGTTCGAGAGTCGCATTGACCGATTCCAGTCGTTGTTCGGAACGCGCGAGTTCGACTTTTGCAGCGGTCTGTTCGTCGCTGGCGCATGTCAATTCGGATTCATGTGCGTGAATTTCTTCTTCGTGTCGTGCGAGCTCTGCTTCAATGCCCACTATCTTCTGTTGAAGGCTATCTGCCTCTTGGCTACCAAGCTGGATGTCTGGCTCCACTAAGGCCCGCTTGGCCTGCGCTGCCGATAAGACATCGCCCAGGCGTCCCGCAATTCGTTCAATCTCATCGAGCCGACTAACCGAATTCTGCGCTGTGGCTTGCTGGTGGGCGAACTCTTTCTCCAGCTCTTTAGCGTTCTTTTCGAGTTCTTGGACGACCGGAATTAACGCGGTCAGACGTCCATGCATGCGTTCGGTTTCGCCCACGCTCCGCTGATACTGGACCTTCAGTTCATTGATTTCGGCTCGTGTATTTTGAATTTCACTACGACGCGAAACTAACCCCGCTGAAGATTGGAGAGCTCCAATTGTAAGCGTACCATCGGCTTCCATCAGCTGGCAATCTGCGGTTACAAAGCGTAGGCTTGCTCCGCGAAAATGGCTGAGCTCCATCGCCACATCTAGGTTTTCAACCATCCAGGTCGTGCCTAGCAAATAGCGAATAAGCGGCGCGACATCGCTGTGACAATCGACCATGCGATCGGCTCGGCCAATGATCCCTCGTACGCCATCCAGTTGAATTTTCTCTCCAAATCGCCGGGTAGGCAGGCGGTCTAATCGTATGAGTGTAAGTCGACCTGGGACCTCAAGTTGTTTGTGGCGAATTTGTTGAATGAGCTGTCCGTCATTGATCACCAAGGCATTGGCCATAGGGCCGAGCGCTGTATCGACCAATGGAGCCAAGTCAACGTCGACTTCCAGCAATTCAGCCACCAGACCGCGGACGGATTTTAGGGCGGGCTCTCCAGAATTGCGAGCCATTTCAATTACATGGCGCGCACCTGCATCGACACCTTCGAGATGCTTTTCGAGCTGTTCGAGGATGTGGAGCCTCTCGGCCGCACCTTCTAAACGCCCTTGGAGTATGGCGGTCTCTTCCTGAGAAGCTGAAAGCAATTTGCGGTAGTGGTCCGTTTCTTGTTTCTTCTGTTCCAACTGGGAAGATGCAGCTAAACTTTGTTCGCGAATTTGTTTCAGTCGCGCGGCGGCTTGTTCGGCAGCTCGCCGCGCCGCTTGCTCTGCATTTTGATTTTCGTTCAGCTGCAACTCTGTCAGGCCGATCGATTGCGTGAGCTCTGCGAGCACGTTTTTGTGTTGCGCGACTTGGGCGGATTTGTGCGAAAACTGGCGGAGCAGAGCGAGATGCTCTTTCCGCAGAGCCTCGAGCTGTTGTGAGCGCGCTTCAAGTAGTTGCTTGACGTTGGCGAGTTTCTGTGTAGCTCGATCCGCTCGTAGTCTGGCTTCTTGAAAAGCAGCGTCAGCAATTTGGGCTTGGGTGGCGATCGCATCCACTTCGCTTTGGATCAGGATTGCGCGACTGCGCAGGGCGGTCAAGCGAACAGTTCTTCGCGACTGTTCGTGCAGGTTTTCCTGGATTCTTTGCCGCAATAAGTCTTGTTGATTGCGTCCGATCGCGATGCGTTGAAGAGAATCCTGCAGAACACTCTCGACCTGCTGGCACTCGGCCGCGACGACGTGCAAGTTCTGTTCTGCTAGCTGTGCCTCCTGCCTTGCTTGTTCTAGTTCAGCCTGTCGGCTCGCATGCTCGCGCGTGGTTTCGGCCAGCGATTGTTCGGCTGTTTGGGACTTGCGAAGCAGTTCGCTGTATTCCGTCCATCCCAGTCGCAGTCGCAGTTCCTGCAAGCGGACGGTCATTTCCCGGTACTTCTGTGCTTTCGTGGCTTGGCTCTTGAGTGCGTTAAGTCGCGTCCTGACTTCGTCCACGATATCTTTTAGGCGAAAAAGATTCTGATCGACGCGTTCCAGCCGCCTCACGGCTTCTGCCTTCTTGGCATTGAAGCGACTGATCCCGGCGGCTTCTTCGAAGATGATACGGCGATCCTTGGGAGACGCCTGCAGCATACGATCGACTTTACCCTGCTCGATCAAGCTGTACGCATCAACTCCCACGCCGGTGCCTCGAAACAGATCCCGAATATCGCGGAGCCGGCAGGCTTGTCCGTTGATCAGATATTCGCCTTCCCCACTGCGATAGACTCGCCGCGTGACATGCACTTCTTCGGTATCGATACCCAGCAGTTTCGTTGAGTTGTCGAACACCAAAGTCGCTTCTGCGCTATTGGCTGGTTTGCGACCAGTTGAGGTGGATCCTTTGAAGATCACATCGATCATGTCTTTGCCGCGGAGCGCTTTAGCGCTTTGTGCCCCTAGAACCCACTTGATCGCGTCGACCACGTTCGACTTTCCCGATCCATTTGGGCCCACGATAACCGTGATGCCGTCAGGAAAGTCAAAGCGCGTCTTATCGGCAAAGCTCTTGAAACCGGCTAATTCTAGGGCGCTAAGCATTCGACTTTAGGGCATATCGAGTAAAGGAGACGGGTTAGTTCCACCACGACAAGGGGTTGTACCAAACACGCGGCGCAGGTTTCGTCGAGCCAACAGAGCTTTCAAATTGCTCTTCCCCCGGCTCAAGCACTGGTTCTGATTCGCGATTGAATGTGCGTCCAGCTTGTGGGACTGGATTCATCGCCAACGGCTCGCTCATGTAACCTTTCTGACTGGCCTCCCGAATAAAACTAACCCAGTTCCCATACGTGCCACCAACCTCCATGATGCCGACAAGCACACTGCGCAGATCGCGACTGGTTTGCACTTCACGGTCATCCTTGCCAGGCTCAAAACGACTGATGCGAATCGTACCATCGGGTAAGGAATTGATCATCATGGTTGGCGTGACATAGACGAATGCCGGCAATGCGAGAATGGGGTTGTCGCCAAAAATTACAATCTCTGGAAGTTGGGAGAGGCTCACGACGACCAAAGGCGGACCGGCCGTGGGAATTTCCAGTATTTTGCCCACTTCGCCAACGGCCTTGCCGGTCACTTGGGGATCCGCTGCATTGCGATGCCGTAGCGCTCTGACGGCACCATACCGGGTTTCTGCATCGGCCACGTGAAGCAGACTTTCCAAAGCATCTGCCGCCTCGTAATTGTCGATGATCGAAAGTCCATTGAGGCTCATGGCGCGAAAGGCCGGCTGTTGTATGGCCAGTTCCGTCAAGGGGGCGATGGCTCGGCGATCATTCAAATAGGCAAGCGAATGCGCGGCGTAGAAACGATTCTCCGAATTGGGATGGTTGAGCACTTCGGCTAGTACTGGGATGGCGGTCTCCCCGATGGCCTCGAGTTGCCAGCAGGCTTTCTTGGCCGTGGTGGGTTCGTGCAATTGTCGGCGCAGTGTCTCGATACGTTCTGCTTTCTGAATCTCGGTTTCATTGAAACCAATCTGCAGTACGACATTTACGAAGTGGTACGGGTCCTGCTGATAACGTGCTGGAACGCTGATCTTGATATGTCCATCGTCAAGTGGAACGGCGATTCCAGCCTGCTTGCGTCCATTGAAAACTGTAAACCGTATATTGATGGCGGGGACAATCGCTGCCATGGTCACCGCGTCCGCAAACTCGGATTCGACTCCGATTCCCAACTCCCGACCAGATCGCAGGCGTGCACCGCCGATGACAATCCCGCGTGTCTGGTCCAGTGGTTCTTCGCTGCCGTTGATTTCGGCGGCTGTCACCAGCGGTCCCTGCGCGGTGGCCATTTCAAATCCCTCTTTGACTTGGCCGCCAAGTTGATTCATTTCCACCAGCGATGTTTCGAGCAGCCATCCCTGTCGCAAGCTGGAGGCCTCGGCATGAGTAGAAAGTTGAACCACCACATCGAGCAAATCGCCTTTTCGCGCTGCGGGAGGGGCATTGACGTGAGCCACGACCATCGCAGTGGTAGCATCGTCAAGATAGGTATTGGGCTGATTGACCTCGTAGCGCCGCATGATGTCGAGCAGTTTTTCGCGCGGCTGACTCGGTTTTACCTTCCCGCCTGTTCCAGGCAAAGAATTGACGAGGGCAATGTTCTCCAGTCTCGCGAGCGTAATCATCCGCTCGTAAGCGATTTGCCCCACGATGGTCGGCCGCTTTTCAGATTGTAGCGTCTCCTTGATTTGCTCGCGCCGTGCACTGGGATCATCGCTCGACATCCACGGTGAAAAGCATCCGTTCAGGCAAACACAACCCATTAAAGCAAAGCCGGCCATTTTGTGGCCAACTTTGGGGGAGCTGGTGTTTATGAAATCTGTAGGCATCCTCGCATCCTTGCTTGGTAGCTCAATGAAAACGCAAATCGAGAAGGGGCCTTAGGTCGAGAACTAAAGCATCGGTGACAGTACAGTGGTTGAAAGGCTCAGGTCAAGTCGCGTTGGCTGGCGGAAAGGGCAGAACTCAACAATTAGCCCACAGGCATAATGAGTAGCCTAGTGGCGCTGTCCAACTAGGCTTCCAGCCTGGGTCCCCTTAACAGCACCCACAGTCGAGTAGCGGGGAGAACTCAGGCTGGGAGAACCCAGGGGGAGAACCCAGGGGGAGAACCCAGGCAGGATGCCTAGGCTACTCGCTATGCGCAATGGCGGGGAGTCTGCCCTTCTTTTCTATGCCAAAGCTACTGTGGAATTGTTTGAAAAAAAGATCAAAAGCTGCAAGTCCCGCACATGCAACGACCTACGCGTTGAACATTTTTTTTCCGGAAAAGCCAGTGTTGACTTAACGCATGCGATGGATATTCTTGGGGCTCAGTGGGGATGAGTGGGTGAAGATGGGAAGCCGGAAAGCAGTTTTTTAGAAGCCACAGAACAAGGTTCCTCGTCGTGTTGCTTACGGGTAGTTACCGCCGCAGTTTGGACGACAAAATGCGGCTGGCAGTCCCTAAGCAACTTCGAGATGCCCTAGGTTTTCCGGATAAAAACAGCCTTTTCATCGCCCCCGGAACAGATCGCGTCCTCGTGATCTACACTGCCGAAGTACTGGAGCAAATTGGACAGACGCTCAGCAAAATGAGTCCAGCTGCCCGAGAGACACGCGACTTTAGCCGTCTCTTTTATGCTCAAGCACAGCCCGCA
Source organism: Pirellulaceae bacterium (assembly GCA_041736515.1). Lineage (GTDB taxonomy): Bacteria > Planctomycetota > Planctomycetia > Pirellulales > Pirellulaceae > Aureliella. Next base: position 327 of record JBGSTP010000095.1, on the reverse strand, counting down.
GATGTCGATCGGCAAGGCCGGTTACGCATTCCTCCTGAATTAGCTAAATTGTCGAATCTGCTCAGTGAAGTCGTCGTGGTTGGAGTACGCGACCGAATTGAGCTGTGGGACGCAACGGCGTGGGACCAGTTCCTGCTGAAAATGCAGCCCTCATACGACGATTTAGCAGAAAGTGTATTTCGAGCGGCAACGCAGCCTTAACACTGCGGCACTGCTCGAGATTTAGTGAGACCCTATTTCAGCTTGCGGCCACTAGCTGAAAAGCCACAGCGCGGCCCTATGGGCCGCGCGGGTTTCACTAGCCTTTCGGCACGGATCGCTCGAGAG
>JBGSTP010000343.1:0-36215 GCA_041736515.1 Pirellulaceae bacterium | reverse complement strand
GACAAAGCATGGACTCTGTCGAGGCCTGCGAGACGTTCCTCCCGCCCTGTCCCAGTTATCCCTTGGCAGGTTGCTCCTCAGCAGAGCCTACCTCCGTTTCGCTGGGCAATTCCAATATAATCGCGCAATTAACCCCTGTGGCAAACGGCATTCCTATTGCCCTGCCATTCCTCAAAAAACCTACGTGTTGCCTGCGGTGACTTCGGTACCCGCCGCTTCGGTTTACGCCAAAGCAGAACGGACATTTTTTTTAAGAAAATCAAATCTAGGGTTGACCGCAAGCTTTTCATAGACGCAACAAGCGCAGCGCAGTTGAGGCAGCATCTCAATACCGTTCTTACCATGTACGAGTTCGATTGCGTCCCAGCCGGCCCCTATGTTCGAATGGTGAAACAGCAGCGTGAACACCGCAGACAAATCAGGGCGCTGGAACATTTTGCTACAAATCACCCCAAGCCTTGTCGTACAAATGGCGTGCCGTCTGTTGTGCTTTCGGTGGCAAGGCGTCAATTGCCAGCCTGAATACCTGCAACTCCAATTGTAAACGCAGCGCATTGATGTGCTCTTGTCCCTTGATACAGTCGCGGCGAATTGGCGACGCTAATTCGCCAGGAAGCTGTAGGTAGCGGTAAACCTTGGGTTCAAGAATTACTTCCAAATCATTCTCTAGTTTGGCCAAGTGATTGAACAGTACAACTGCATCGCGCTGGCCTGTGGTAAGGTTTTGAGCGACCCAATGATCTGCTTTGCTACTGGGGTCCCACCCCGGAACAGGAACAAGAGTTTTGGAAGAAACTTCCCGCAGAATGTTCGAATGATCCAAGCTTTGTTGCTCGGTGAATTTTTCCGCACCAAGCGGCACTACGACCTTGGCTTGCGGACCGAGAACGCTTCCAGCCAGATACAAAAAATGCGAGCCACGGTCCATCGCTAGAAGTCCAATAGAGGATTCATCGAAAGAATCTTCAGGAAATGGCGACGAAAGGTAATTTCTTCCAAAACATTTCGCAAACTGCGACCTGGAAGCATCGGAAAACTTGGCTAGCAGAGCAGTAATTATGCTTAATCGCAAGGTGCGAATGCGTTCCTCGTCGGCTCTCGGTAGTGTCAATGCAATCCTAGACTTAAGGGCTTTAATGTCCTTGTGAGCCATACCGATCTGTAGGAGGTAGAGATCTTGCAGGGCTTGCAGCGGAAAACGAATTATCTGCCTCACCGCTTTCACCCGCATGGCTTGTAGCTGCGACTCCTCCAGCAAGTCGGGAAGCACGCTGACGATAACGTCAGACTTCGTTTTTCCAGTCGCGTTTTTAGCCGGGCCTAAATCCTCTTCGAAAACACTCTCGCCTAGGTCGATGTTGGAGAATTGAAGAAAGCTTTCTGCATGTGCGTGTTTCACTTCTTCGCTATCCAGCAGACGGACGAGGGCTTGCAGCTGGACCGGGGAAATGTCTAGCTCTACCTGCGTGGGCTCGCTTCGAACTATCTGCTGAATCGCCTCGAATCCCATCGCTCGAGAAACGATACTCTGCGCCAAAAGCTCCGAAGGCGCACAAAAGAACAATACGGTCAAAAAAAGTGTTTTAGTCATGAGAGCTGATCTCCTGATAGCGACCGTATTCATTCTTGCAAGCAGAACTGGGTTAACGGCGTAGTGTGGCACTGGCTCGCCAGTGAACTCTCCATGTTAGCAACTTGCTCATTCCTTACTCAAATCAGGTATCGAAGTGATCTTGGCTATTTAGTGGGTAGAAAAATGCGAAAACGTCAAGCTCGGGCCGGATCAAGTTTGCATGCGAGCGATAGTGATTATTGGGGCTGGCTTGCCTGCTTGAACAATTCCGCCACAAGTTGCGTGATTTGAGCTTCGACTGTTTCAGTATAAGGAGCACGATGCCCGTATTCGTACATTCCTGTAGCCCCTTCATAGTCGCCTTCCTTGAGCACCCGCAGCGAAGGAACGTAGCTAAGCAAGTCGTTGTTGTAGCCACAGACCCAAGTGTTGTCCCAACCGTAGGTCGCTTTAAACTTCAGCGAGTAATCCACGACGGTCTCACCGGTTAACGCGATCCAGGTAAAACCATCGCCAAATCTCCAAACCTGAATCGGATATTTGACGCGATCTGCTGGTTCACCCGCTGATTGGTACTGGATAATCAGATGCTCGAATTCGCGTCTTGCCATCCCGCTGAGATTGGGTAGCTGGCTTCGTAGCTGCTCCAACGGCAAACCGGGTTGCAGGTACAGCTCGGTCTCTCCCATGGCGGCGCGAATGGGCCCGACCAGTGGAGTCATTTTCCCTCCAAGCACTTGGCGCACGGATTCTGCCAAAATGCGACCGTACATCCGCGCCAGCTCGATGGCTTGAGCCTCATGCTTGGATCCAGTCACACGAGGCAAGGGATTGGCATCGCCTCCGCAATTCTGCACGAATAGCGCTACCGCGTCGGGGTAAGACATCTCAAGTTCGAGCTGAGCAAAACCTGCGTAGTCACCATTGATACTCAGTCCACTTAGAGCCGTGGTGTGGCAGGAGTAGCCGAACACGATGGCCTTCAGCTGCTCGCCAGCCTTCACTGCCAACACTGGCACATCGTGATCGACTGGACCACCCAATTTGCGTCCGTTGGGCCTCGCGCGTCGTCGATTTACGGCGAAACCAGCCAGCCCCTGTTCGAAGGCAACTTCAACGGGTTCGATGTTCGCTATGGCACGGCCAATCACTTCTTCGTACTGTTTATAGAGTTTGTCCGTATAGCGATCGCGGGCAGCAATTTCATCCGTCTTGAAATCGTAGTACAGCCACAGAACATCTTCGGTCACAGGGCAGCTGTGATTATGTGAGTAGTTCAAAATAAGCCGCTCGCGGGCAATGCCAAATTTATCCTGCGCCTGTTTGGCAATCCGCTCAACCATTTTTGTGCTTAGGCCGACAAGATCGGATGTCACAAGAACAGACAAGGCTCCAGAATCATCGCGGAGCACCAACGCCTTGATCCAGATCGGATGTACTACTCGCTGCGACATCCGAGTGCCACTGTAACCCGCCAACGGTACCGATTCCGTTGGCGTGATGTCAACCTTGGCCACGCCAGCTCGCCAACCTGCTGAGCCTGTCGTGGCCAAGCTCTGTAAAATACTACACAGCAAAATACTGCACAGCGCGCTAAAGAACTTCATCAGCCAAACTCCTAGGGTTCGAGTTGGGTGTCAATTTGCATTACTTGTTCAGCCCCTCGATATCCTGGTGAAAACCATCGAGACGGTTGTTCTCCAAGGTAATCTCGCGCGTTTCAGGGCCAAGTCGAATCGCCGTGCGTTTGGCTGGCCCTCGAGTGTCGGTGATTTGATTGCCAGTTAATACGATGGCTTCGGTACCACCTTGAATATCAATGGCAAATCCATCTTCGGCTCCGTTATTCACCAATCGGTTATTCTCGATCCGATTGCGGTTTCCGGTGAATTCCTTCCCACGCTCCGGTCTAAAAACCAAACCAACCTGCTTGCTCCCTTGGACATCGTTATCGCGGACGAGGTTGTCCGTATCGTGGTGTCCAATAGATATTCCGATGTCATTACCCTCGACGTGATTATGCTCTGCAACGCCATGCCGTACTCCCCAGCAAAAGAAGATCCCGATGTGGTTCCCAAGCACACGGTTATGGCGCATGACGGTCCGCTGTGAACCCGAACCGGGATGCAGTCCAAGTCCAGTATGGCCTTGGCTGGTGCAGTTCTCGACGGTCACGTCATGACAGATCTGCCAGCTTAATCCATCACCGTTGTAATTGCGGGCCGTCACACCACGCATGATAACTCGATTGCATTCCTGCAAGAAAACGCAGCCTGCATAATTGCCGTCTAGATTGTCGTTCCGCTGGCGGTTTCCATCCAGGACGATTTCCTCGATGGCAATATCCGAGATGTTTTCGCCAGAAAGAATTGGAAATAAAGTTGCCGCAGTGGCCCCACCAAGGCGCCAGAAGTTTTTACGTAAGCCTTGATCTAGTTTGAAGCGGTTGCCTGTGCGAGCCACCAAAGTACGTTTGAGCACTTCGCCAACTCCGCTTCCACCATCTTTGGTTCTCAAGCAAATGCCGTCACCGATTTCAAATCCAGTTGCATCGCTCAGCGTTATTTCTTGATCGTACCAGTCGCTATCCTCAGCCAATGTTGTCGTCACCGAGGGTTCTTTTAGTAAGACGGTATCCATACCACTGCCGAGCAATCGCACTTTCGATTGAAGATAAATGGCGTTCCGCAAGCGGTAGGTACCGGGCAGGATCTTGACCGTGCCGCCGCCTAATCGCGCGACGTAATCTACGGCGGCTTGAATGGCCTTCTCGCTGGTGCCAACAATATCTGCGGCGGTAGGATCCTGACCAATGGTGATCGTCAATCCTTGACTCCATTGGGGCTCCTCTACAGAATCACCCAAGGTAGCGCGCGGTCGGTCCTGGCAGACAGCAAGGCCACCCATGGCGATCTGCCATCCGACCGCGGCCCAAACGGTCCATCCATGAGCATACGAGCGAACTTGACTCACTTCGGTTTTCATAAATTCCAACCAATGGGACGGTACTTATCGGGAGACCAACCACCAATAGTTAGTTGTACTGTTTTGAATGGGGGCAAGGCAGGAATGAAACCAAGCTGGCCTGCCAATTCAACCAGAAATCTTGAAAAACATTAAAAAGAAGCGCCAGCCCCACGCGCCAACGGCATCTAGGAATCAACCCCGCAGACTTCGATTGGAGGCCGGCAGCGTCAGGTTCCGGAAATGAGATCCTTGAAGCAACGAAAGCCAACTGAATGAAAGCCAACCAACTTGGGGCAAGGAAATCAACTCGCCGTCTGGTCAGATTCCTCGGCTTGCTTGCATTTGTCTATGTGTCGATTTGTGCCTCGCTCTACGCATGGCAGATTCCTCTAATACTGAAACCCACAGACGAGGTTAAGAAACCGGAGCAATTGGAATTGGGGACCCATTTCGACGACATAAAGATTCCGATTCTTGACAGCGACCAGAACGAAGTCGGCCTTCTGAATGCCTTTTGGGTTCCCGCGAATACATCAGATTCGCCAGTGGTGCTCCATCTGCACGGGCAAGATGCGACAAGGTCAAAGCATCCTGAGCACCTCAACCAACTGCGGGAATGCGGTTTCAATGTATTGGCCATTGAATATCGCGGGTTCGGGGAGAGCTACGAGATCGAACAACCCAGTGAAGTTAAGGTCTATGAGGATGCATTGACAGCACTGAATTATTTGAAGAAGAAGTTCAAACCACATCAGATTTTCATTCACGGTCACTCGCTAGGCGGTGCGGTAGCCATCGAGCTCGCTTCTAGACCAGAAAGTGCCGGAATTGCTGGGCTAATCGTTGAGAGCACCTTCACCTCCATTCTGAAAATGTCCCCCTTAAGGTACGGTGGAATGCTCCAACTGCTGCCTGTGAGTTGGCTATTGACTGAAAAGTTCGACTCGCTCAGCAAAGTAGACTCATTAAAGCTACCAATTCTATTCATACATGGTGACTGCGACCCAAAAGTCCCTTATCGAATGTCACAGGAGCTGTACGAGGCCGCGGCTAGTTCATCGCAGAAGCAGAAGTGCCTGATCAACGGGGCGGGACACGAGGACTGTGGCTCAACAGATGTAGAAAAGTTTAACAAGCATGTGAAAGAATTCGTATCGGAGTGCCTGAAGGGTGCTGAAAAAATGCCAGCCGAGTAGGCGAAAAAATGGCGATACGAACCGAGCGGCGGACCAATAGGGGACACTGCTTATTGGCAGGGTCGTCGGTTCTCCCCCATCAGAATGCAATGTCCCCGCTTCCCCGTGGTCCCCGCTTCCCCGTGTCTGTTATTTCGAATGCGTATCAGCAACCACGAATAGTACGAATTGTACGAATAAAGTCTCGTCGGAACCAACTACCAGGAAACCACGGATGCTTTCAACATTCGTTCGATTCGTGCCATTCTTGGTAGGTGGTTTTGGCCCCCCTTCACCACTGTACCAAAGTCAAACGAGGGTCGAGGAGAAGGGGCGTCCCCCCAGCGTGGCCAAACCGGCGACGTTGGCTCAAATTGACTGCGGATCAATTGGGGAGGATCAATTGGGGACACTGCTTATTGGCGGGGTCGTCGGTTCTCCCCCATCAGAATGCACTGTCCCCGCTTCCCCGTGTCTGTTATTTCGAATGCGTATCAGCAACCACGAATAGTACGAGTTGTACGAATAAAGTCTCGTCGGAACCAGGCACCAAGAAACCACGGATGCTTTCAACATTCGTTCGATTCGTGCCATTCTTGGTAGGTGGTTTTGGCCCCCCTTCACCCCTGTACCAAAGTCAAACGAGGGTCGAGGGTCGAGGAGAAGGGGCGTCCCCCCCAGCGTGGCCAAACCGGCGACGTTGGCTCAAATTGACTGGGCGAATTCCCTGCAAATGCAGTTAGGCTCACTCAGAAAACGCCAAAATGCGAGGCATCAGCGCGGCGGTATAGTGCATTTTCACTGGTTTGGCATTGAGAGAATGCCAGCGCGGGTATACCATTTGGCTGATGGTCAAAAGCCAACTTTGCGAGCATCCGTTGATTTTGCCAATTTGATCTTACGTTTAACCGAGATAGAGACGACCGATGAAGGCAGATATTCACCCCAAATACCAAGAAACCACTGTCAGTTGTGGTTGCGGTAATTCATTCCAGACTCGCAGCATTCGCACCGAATTGAAAGTCGACATTTGCAGCGCTTGCCATCCGTTTTATACCGGCAAGCTCAAATTCGTCGACACCGCAGGACGCATTGAGAAATTCCAGAATAAGTTTGCTGCTGGAACGTACGCCAGCTTGCAGAAGCCGAAAAAAGCCACCAAGAAGAAGTAGCTGGGCCCAGTTGTCTTTGAGAGGCTTTGTTGACCTCGCCAAACGACTGCGCAAAATCACACGGGCTGCGCATGAGTGCGGCCAGCCAAGCGACTCGAAAACTTGCCGAAAATTCAGAAGCCCGTCGTGATCACCACGTCGGGCTCAGTTTTTTGATGGATGCCTTCGCGCGCTCCGTGCGCCATGCTGCCAAGTTGCTCTGCGTTAGACAAATTGCGCTGGTTCAGACAAGTTACGCCAGCGCTCGCTTCCGCCGTCCTTTAACGAAAACCTAGCCGCTATGAACGTCCGCGATGAACTCCAAGGGAAACTCGATCGTTTCGTGGAGCTGGAGAATCTCATGAGTCAGCCGGAGACCATGTCGGACTCGGGCAGGATGGCCGCTGTAGCTCGTGAACATGGCTCGCTCGCTCGGCTTGCCAACAAGTTTCGCACCTATAAGAAAATGAGCGACGAGCTCACTGGGCTCATTGAAATGTCGCAAAGTGACGACGCCGATGAACGCGCCATGGCTGAGGAGGAATTGGAGGAGCTAAAGACGAAGCGGGAAGCGCTCTGGGATGAACTACTGGAAATGACGATCGGCGGAGAGGATGCTGTGCGCAGCCGCTGTGTCATGGAAATTCGCGCTGGCACGGGTGGCGAGGAAGCCGCGCTTTTTGCTCGCGATTTGTACGAAATGTACAAGCGCAACGCCGAGAACAAAGGTTGGAAGACCGAAATCATGGACATGAGCGCCTCGGAGCGAGGAGGCTTCAAGGAAATCATCATGGCGCTAGAGGGCGAAGGCGTCTACCGCGAACTTCAGTTTGAAAGTGGCGGTCATCGGGTTCAACGCGTTCCCGAAACAGAAACTCAAGGTCGTGTCCATACTTCAGCAGCGACCGTGGCGGTCATGGCGGAACCTGAGGATGTGGAAGTCGATTTGAAAAAGGACGATTATCGTATCGACAAATTCTGCGCCAGTGGCCCTGGAGGACAACACGTCAACAAAACCGAGTCTGCAATTCGGCTAACACACTACGAAACTGGCATTGTGGTGCAGTGCCAGGATGAGAAAAGCCAGCTTAAGAATCTTGCTAAAGCGCTGCGCGTTCTCAAGAGTAGGATCTATGACTTCCGTCGGCAGCAAGAAGATCAAAAGCGGGCCGACACACGCAAAAGCCTAGTCGGCTCCGGCGATCGCAGTCAGCGCATTCGCACGTATAACTTCCCACAAAATCGACTCACTGATCACCGCATCAACTTGACGTTGTACAAGCTCGATCAAATCGTTGCAGGTGATCTACAACCGGTTACAACTGCTCTGATGGCCTATGAACGCGACCAGCTGCGCGGCGAGACGGAGGCTGTCCGATGAGCACAGCTGAAACATGGACGGTAGGCAAGCTCCTTACTTGGACCACCGATTATCTAAAGAAAAACGGCTCGCATTCGCCGCGGCTGGATGCCGAAGTCCTACTGGCACATGCCAGAGAATGCCAACGCATAGAACTGTACACGGCGTTTTCCGAGGAACCCAGCGAGGAATCTAGAACGGCCTTCCGGGAAATGGTTCGACGCCGCGCCGAGGGAACTCCAGTGGCTTATTTGGTTGGCTACAAGGAGTTTTACTCGGCCCAGTTTGAAGTGAATCCCGATGTATTGATACCGCGGCCCGAAACCGAACATCTCATTGTGGAAGCCCTGGATCGCGCCAAACAGCTGCGCGAAGAGCGAGGTTCCGCAGACGGTCTGCTGAAGCTGGTAGACATTGGCACCGGGTCCGGTGCCATCGCCATCACTGTGGCCAAGCAATTGAAAGCCAGCCATGTGACGGCCATCGACATCTCGGCGGCCGCTTTGGAAATCGCCAAACGCAACGCTGCCAAATTCCAAATTGGCGAGGATCGCATTCAATTTGTCGAAGGCGACCTGCTCTCTGCCTGTCCGCCGCAGCAGGTCTTTGACCTGGTACTCAGCAATCCTCCCTATGTGTCCGACGCCGAGTATGAGCAGCTGGAGAGATCTGTGCGGGAGTTCGAACCCAAGAGGGCCTTGGTTTCGGGGCCGCTGGGTTCGGAGGTAATTACTGAAATACTGCAACAGGCTTCCAACCATTTGGCAGAAGATGGGATTCTCATCTTCGAGTTCTCACCCATGTTGGCCGAAAAACTCCCAAGCCTGGTGACCGGAGCTTGGCAAGCTCCAATCGTAACCAAAGACTACGCTGGGCATGCAAGAATTGTAACGCTGCGCCGAGCCAGCCCGGCCGGGTAGCGGTGCCGGCATAGCCCGAGTTGAAGCTTTGCGGAAGTCACTTGGCATTGAAGAGCCGTATTGCCGCTTGGAATAGCTACTGCACAATGTGGCGTTCGGCCACGAGTTCGAAATCAACAACCATCTCGAATAGAGTCTCCTCCAATGATGCAAATGGAAAAACTTGTTTCGCTGTGTAAGCGCCGTGGCTATCTCTTTCAATCGAGCGAGATCTATGGTGGACTAAACGGATTCTGGGATTATGGGCCGCTCGGTGTTGAGCTGAAACGCAACGTCAAAGACGCTTGGTGGCGAGACATGGTTAGCGGACATGATGAATTGTCCGTGCTGAGTGGTGCTCCCTCCGAATACGAAATGACTGGACTTGATTGCACGATTATCATGCATCCTCAAGTCTGGAAATGCTCTGGGCATTACGACCTATTCCATGACTATATGGTTGACTGCCGACAAACTCGCAAGCGATATCGCCACGACCAAGTTCGCGGTCGCTGGGCCGAAGCCAAGGGTCAAAAGGTGTTTATCACCACCATGGTCGAAGCCGACCAAGAAGAGGAAGAGTCCTTGCGCCGCGCGATGAAGTTCTTCAAACTGCGCAACAAAGATGCCGATCAATTGGTGTGGGATGGCAACTACCTGCGGTTGACCGAAATCGACGATTTTTCAAAAGTGCTCGCTCCCGACGCTAACGAGCTCGGCACGCTGACCGAGCCCCGCGAGTTCAATTTGATGTTCAAGACCTATGTGGGCGCGCTAAGTGGCGAAGAGGGCATGGCCTTTTTGCGGCCAGAAACTGCGCAAGGCATCTTTGTAAACTTCAAGAATGTGGTGGATAGCTCTCGAGTAAAGATTCCGTTTGGCATCGCTCAGATCGGCAAGAGCTTTCGCAATGAGATTACTCCCCGCAACTTTACATTCCGTTCGCGTGAATTTGAGCAGATGGAGATCGAGTTCTTCTGCCACCCCAATTCATCGCAGGCCTGGTATCAATTCTGGCGAGATCGACGGATGCAGTGGTACAAAGATCTTGGTCTCTCTGGCGACCGACTGATTTTGCGCGAACACCACACCGACGAATTGAGCCATTACTCGACAGGCACAGCGGATATTGAATATGCGTTTCCCTTCTTGCCTGAGGGTGAATATGGTGAATTGGAGGGAATTGCTCATCGTGGAGACTTCGACTTGCGCAGCCACATGGAAGGCAAACTGGATGAAAAATCGAATCCACTGACCGTTCAATTGGGCGACGACGGAAAACCCAAGTATCGCGGCAGCGGCAAAGATTTAACCTACCGTGACGAACTCACCAACGAGCGTTTTACACCGCACGTGATTGAACCATCCGCTGGCGCAGATAGAGCAACTTTGGCATTCCTGTGCGAAGCCTACTGCGAAGACGAGGCTCCGGACGAGAATGGACAACTTCAGTCGCGAGTCGTGCTGCGCTTGAATCCCAGAATTGCCCCAATCAAAGCTGCTGTCTTCCCCTTGGTAAAGAAAGACGGTATGCCTGAAGTAGCCAAGGACATCTATCGCGCGTTGAAGAAAAAATTCAATGTCTTTTACGATGAGAAGGGAGCGGTTGGTCGACGTTATCGACGTCAAGATGAAGCGGGAACTCCGTACTGCATCACAGTGGATGGCGAATCACTACAGAATCAAACCGTCACCATTCGCGATCGCGACTCGCTCGAACAAGTGCGTGTGAAGATCGATGACGTAGTGTCCGAAATCGTGAGACGCGTGGAAAAGTCCTAGGGGTTGCGTTCAAGGCTGCCCGACTTTTGTCGTCACGACTAACGCCCACCGCCTGCGAGCATCCTCGCCGCCAATTCGGCGAGATGCTTTGCTGAGGATTTAACGCTGAAATCATTCCGCATTCGCTCCGCAGTGGCGTGGAGTTTGCTTTGAAACTCGGGCTGGGGATCCGCGATGACAGCCAGTGCCTGAGCGATCTTCGCAGCCAGAGCGTCAGCATTTTGCGCCTGTGCAATCCATGCGGTACAAGCGGCTAAATCCGCAGCAAGAACCTCGCTTGCGCCACCGACTGCGGTCGCCACGATCGGTTTTCGTAACATTTGTGCCTGAATGAGCACCAGCGAAAGCCCTTCGGCATGCGATGGATGCACGATGAGATCTGCCGCGTCGAGCAAACGTTGTGCATCGTCGCGAAAGCCAACCAGCCGAAAACGATCCGCGAGCCCATGAGATTGGATCAGCCGCTCTAAACAGCTACGCTGCTCGCCCTCTCCGGCCACCAGGACGACAATATTGGAATGAGAATCTCTCAGCTTAGCCACAGCCTCGAGCAGGTCGCGGTGGCCCTTGCATTCAAGCAGGCTGCCCACACAAACCAACAATTCCTGGTCCTCAGTCAAGCCAAACTCCTGCCGCACTGCCACTCGCGCGCTGGGGTCGCTCTCTACCGGCGTGCATCCACCGCGGACGACGACGGCATGACGAGCGCTTAAGCCGCTATCGACAACGGTCGCCAGGGCTGCGTCCGAAACGCAGACGACTTGATCGCAAAGCAACCGGTATTTCAAGGGGCTATGCATCGGGAAAACCGTATGTTTGTAGGCCAACCTTAGCGGCTGCGGCGCTCGACTGAATAGGGCGGCCATACCCACTAAAGGCACGGCGTGAGTATCATTGGCGACGATGACATCTGGACTCCAATCCTCAAACGCGCGGCGGATGGCGAATAGATCGCGTATATTGGAGCCGCGATTCTTGGTTGCATGCAATATCTGTCCGGCTGTCGCATCGACCTGCCGCTGCAGCTGGCAGTCATCGCGGACAATCCAGCCAATCACATGCCCCAATTGGCGCAATTCATCAGCGATGGAGGCCAGGAGCATTTCGCCCCCGCCCCAATGTTCTTGCGTACTGACCAGGCAAAATCGCATATTCAGCTAAATTAGTTAAGTTTCGCGATTGCAACAACTTGGGGATTAATCCTAGACTGAGGACCATAAAATTTCTATGTCAATCAGCAGTGGCGGTTTGCCAACTGTCCAATAGAGTGCTTTGGAATAATCGCTACGAATGGCGACAGGAGACTTGTGCTGTAAAATCAGACCCTTTTGGGAATCTGCGATGCCCCTGCCTTCGAAAGACGATAAACCTGTTAACTTCAGAATTGCGTTCGCGAAGTCTTCCTCTGTGACTATGGACAGCACATATTCGGTTCCGACATGGAATGCGACGCTTGGGTGGCCTTGACCTCAGTCAGGGATCTGTCCTATAAGACCTAATGAATACTTACTAGCAGGGGAGAATCTTTAGTTATGCAAATCCACAGTTTGCAATCAAGCCAAGCCACCCATTCGGTAAACCGTGCCGGCCAATCATCGGCATCTGGTCGAGCAGATGCACCGAGCAGTGCCAGTACGGCTGCCGCCGATGAGCTGGAATTATCGGCGGAAGCACAGCAAATTAGCGCCACCCAGGCTACGGGCAAGGCGGATAGCCTCGCTGGCGGGATCCGCACAGAGAAAGTAGCTGCTTTGAGGCAGGCTATTGCTAACGGGACGTACGAAACTCCAGAAAACTTGTCTGCTGCCCTGGATAAATTGCTCGACACATTCGCTTGATCGGGATACCGCTGGCGTTCGGTTCGTTGAGCGGATTCTTGGTGTTTGCTCCCACAGCTCGACCTTCGATCTAGTTGGCTGAGCAGTTTCTAGTTGGCTGAATGCGGCTGGGCTCTTACAATAGGGCTTGCCGCTCGCCAGAATCGATGTGGGCTTGTCAAATCGGCTATCCTTTGATTAGAAGTACGTCCCGCGTTTTCTACGTGCGCCGAGGCGAGGAGCATAGCCAGCGTTTCGTTTCGAATCATTCTTCGAAGTTTTTGGGGCAATCGTGGCAGAGGACTTAGGCAGTATCGCAGTATCCCAGTCGCCGCTCGAGCGATTCGAAGAGTATTTGCTTAGCCGAGGCCTTCGAAAAACGGATCAACGGCGTTTTTTAGTTGAGCAAGTATTCAGCAGCCATGAGCACTTCGATGCGGATCAATTGATCGACCAGCTTCCGCGTAAGGGCGAGGAGAATTACGTTAGTCGCCCAACGGTTTATCGTACGCTGAAAGAATTTGTTGACGCTGGTCTTTTGCGGCGATTCGAGCTGAACGGGCGGAGCGTTTACGAGCACGACTACGGCTATCCCGAGCACGATCACTTTTATTGCGTTCAGTGCCACGCGTTGCTCGAATTCCAATCCGAGCAACTCGTGCAGCTACGCGATGAGATCGCTCGTAGCCACCGTTTCCGCGTTCGTAGCCATCGCTTGATTATTCATGGCGTCTGCAACGACTGTAGCAGCCGTCGCAATCAACGGCGGCGACAGGACTTAGTGTGACCGCTTAATTGCGTTCGAATTCTGCCCATTGCTTCAGCACGATTTAACTTTAGGGTAGAGTTGCTTCAGTTTTCGCGGGCGTCATCGACGTTGAATTGCCAGTCGACGCCTCGTTGTTCGGCGTTCACGAGCGCAAACGTCGCGTCAGCCAGCAAGAGGTTCGCAGAACATGAAGATACTGAGTTTTTGCCGTTCAAGAATGGCGTTTTTTCGTAGGCATTCGTGACACAGGACGGTTTGTCGACGGTTTGTCCTGAGCGCGCGACGGCGTCGTCGGAGAATTTTTTTCGTGCCATTGGTGCGATTCGTGGACTATCGCTCCTAGTATTGAAGCAGGAAGGCTATTACTTGGCCCTCTCACGACATGTGTCCACGAATCCTTCGAATAAAACGAATGCCACTACGTTTGCAGGGAATTGACCAGCGCGCCCATGACGGCGTGTCATCATTTGCTTTCAGGCGTCGGCCAAAGGACGGTTCGTCGACGGTTCGTCCAAGAGCGAGACGAAGGCGACGGAGAATTTCTGTCGTGGCATTGGTGCGGTTCGTGGACCATCGCTTCGAGTACTGTGGTAGGGGTGCAATTGACGGCAGACAGAATTGGCCGTCTCACGACTCGTGGAGCTTGTTCTTTATTTGCGTCCACGAATCCTGCGAATACTACGCGGGTGCCCTGTTGCCTCGGCTTTAGCAGGTGGCGGCATCGTCTTCTTCGGACTCCATACCAAGACGCATCGTCAGCTGTTCAAACAGGCTGTACATCTGATCGCTGCTTGTATGTACGTGTTCCGCTTCGGTGATAAAGCGAATGTCTTTATCAATGTAGACATCGTGACTGATCAACACGCGTTCAAACGATTCCAGCGGCGAACCGTAGGCAATTACTAATTTGTGCTCATCAAACTGCACTTCTTGCTGCCGCTTTGGATTCAATACGGCAATGCCCGTACAACCGTCGTTCAGGAGCATCTCTTCGAAGTCGTATAAAATGCTCTTTAGAACAGGCATGTCGATATGCTCGCGGTAATGGTCTTGATGACCTCCCGTGTGATAGTGACTCGTTTCGAGTACGACGTCGACCACCGGGCCGAGAGTATCGATCATATCGATAAATAGATCAAACAACCGCTCTCGTGACGCAGCAGCCATTACGACGGGAACTTTTGTCTTGGTTGTCGGGTCCACATACACGTCATGACGAAAACCTTGACGTGGCACGATTTGTAAATCTACTGCGGGACGAATCGCATCGGTCAGATCGAACGCGCCGTAGCGAAAGACTTGCAAATGTGCTTCCAATTGCTCATCGGTAAGGCTGCCAAAACTCGTAAGAGCATCCGATTTTGAAGACGTGCCCTGAGTGGAGTTGGAAGTATGAGAACCTGGTTGCGAGCCCATTTGTCTATCTCTTGAGTTCGTTAGTCGGGGGGGAGCTTGTGCGAGTGGACAAAAACAAGTCTTCTCGCGGACAAGCAAAACTAGGTCACCGGCAAGGCCAGATTGGACTTCGCTCAAAACTTGCCAACTTTCCCAGCAGGACGAGCCGACGCGACCGCTACAGGCAACACAATCTGACGCAGCCTCGATTCCCAGTGGCGAAAACTCAACGCATTCGGATTACAATTGATGCTGATTGGCATCGCCCAATCGGGCCCAACTCCCAAGATCAAGGAACAAAGGATGTCATCCCAACCGATCCCACTTTTCTTCCGTGGACTGATCGGATACGTAGCACTCGCTGTCGTACTGCTGGGCTGTGAAAAGCAACCCGAGCGGAAAGCGAGAGTTCGTAGCGAACTTCCCCAGCCAGCGGAGTTGTCTGAAAGCGACGCAGCTAGCACTAAACCAGTTGCAACTATGGTGCCCGCCGGCGAAAAGCCATGGATTGAAAACGATCGATTGCCTTGGGAAGCCTGGTATCTGCAGTATCTGGATGGCGTCCGTATTGGCTACTCGCACGTCCGCATTAGCGGGTCAGCGATTGCCAGCGACAACGATCGGATTCGCATTGATCGCGTTGATCGCTTTGAAGTGGTCGACAGCAAAGGTGTCAAAGCCAGATTCACTCGTACCCAGGAATCAATCGAGTTTAAGGATGGCCGTCTTAGTACGTTTACGGACTCTGCGAAGTCCGCCAGCAGTATTGCAGAAACCGACGGTAAGCTCATTCAAGAGAAAAATCTAACGTTGACGACGACAGCCAATCAAGAATCCACCAGCTCAACTGTCGCCTGGGAAAAAGGCACCTGGGGTCTAATGGGCATCCAAGCCATGCTCATGCAAAGACGCCCGCAGAGCGGTGAAATACTGCAGGGCACCGTATTTGTGCCTCAGCTAAACAAGATCGCAAAAACAGAATTACTCGCTGGCGAACGCGAAGTTACTGCGCTACCCAACGGAAAAACCGAGTCCCTGCTGCCTGTCGACGTTGTGCTTTGGGCCGAAGAAACCGGCATGCGGTCGCGAAATTGGGTTAACGAACAGGGAGAAGTGATGAAAACGATTTCGCTCTCCGGACCCAATATGAGCACATTCTGGGCACCTCCAGAGATCGCACAGCGAACCCGGGACGAATTAGCCTTGGCGGACATACTCGAGCGGACAGTTAAATTAACTGGATACCAACCCACCACCCACAAACAGGCTGTTTACGAAGTGGCTCGCAGCGCCGACTCAACCGCTCAGGAAGTTTACAGTCTGCTGAGCAAAACCGACTTTCAAAAAGTTGTTTCAATCAACGCACTCAGCGCTGAAGTCACCGTAACCGAAGCTGATCCGAGCCTGCCTACGACGACCACCAGCAAAGAAAATGGACCGAACTCGGAATATCTCGCTTCGTCCACCTTTATCCCCGCCGAACATAGCGTAATCGTACAACTAGCCGAAGCATTGGCCATCCAGGACGACAGTCCTGTAGAAACAGCCAAGGCAATGACTAAAGCGCTGCACGAAAAATTTTCGTTGGTTGGATTTGATCGAGAGGTAACCAGCCCTCTACAAGTCGCCCGACAACTCCGCGGAGATAGTGTCGAAGCAGCCATCTTGTTGACAACTCTGCTGCGCAGCCAGAAAATTCCCGCGCGAGTCGCCAGTGGGATCATCGTCGACCCGCAGAACCCCTCGCAAATGATTTTTCACATGTGGTGCGAGGCCTGGCTAAACGAACGCTGGATACCGTTGGATGCCGCGCTAGGCGGTTTTACCAGCATCCATTGCCTAAAGTTTTTCGACCACAGTCTGCTTGGTGAGAATCCCTACGTGGCAATTCTACCGGTATTCGAGGAAATGAGCGGCTTGAGCGTGCGCGAGCTCTCCCAGAACTAGTGGTCAATCGCGGACTATTGTTGTTCAGAGCTGTTGTTGTTTTGTGCCAACTTGCCAAAATGAATCTCAACAGCCCTGAGTAACGGGTCGATTGTTGCCTGCTGTATTGTTCCTAACACCGGCCAGTTGAACCAACGAAAATCGATATGCTCTGTGAGCGAGGGCGCTACCTGCATGTGGATATAGCCCAAAAAGTAGGTTACTCGCTTTAGGTAATCGCCGCGTTTGTTGCCCTTTACTTCGTATTCGATTTCAAACTTGAATTCGGGATCGACCGAGAAGCTCTCTGCAGCAATTCCCGTTTCCTCCTCCGTTTCCCGCAGCGCAGTTTGCAATAAACTCTCCCCCTGCTCGGCGTGCCCTTTGGGTAAATCCCAGCGATTGGCATGTTTCATCAACAGGAAACTCGGATTTTCTCCCCGGCAGAACAGCAGAAAGCCAGCGGCCTCGATTACGCGCGTCATGGTAGCTTAAGCCCTTGTTAGTTCTAAATCAGTGATCCCGAATCCCGACACATCGAACGCATGCCACTACATCGATCACGGCATTGGCTGCTTTCCTAAGCAAACTGGTGTAAACTCACGGATTGGCAGCCCATTCGCAAACATAAGGTTGTAGGCATGTTTTTTCGAAGTGTAAACACGCTCTGCGGTTCCGTGGCATTCGGCATTGGGGCTTTCGTTTTTGGGGAAACGTTCTTATTTGCCCAGCAGACGCGTGCGGTACGAATTGGCGAATACCAATTTACGATTCCCTCAGCACTAGAACTGCAGCGTGTCTCCACCGAGGAATTGACGACTTGGCCAATCATCGCGGATTGGGATTCGCAGGGCCGCCTGCTGCTAGTCGAATCGGGCGGTGTCAGTAAACCAATTGTGGAAAGTAACCAGAAGCTGCAGCATCGACTGATTCGTCTGGACGACATAGACAATAATGGCAGTTTCGACCGACGCACAGTTATTGCAAAGGACCTGCCATTTACCGAAGGATTGTTATGTATCGGTAGCGATATTCTAGTAACGTCCCCGCCTAATATTTACCGGTTGATCGACGCCGATGGTGATGGAGTGTGCGAAGGTCGAGAAGTTTGGTTTGATGGCCAGACGATCACTGGTTGCGCCAACGATTTACATGGTCCTTATTTAGGCCGCGATGGCTGGGTTTACTGGAGCAAAGGTGCTTTCGCTGAGCAGAAACACGAACTACTCAACGGCAAAAAACTGACGACATCCGCGGCACATATTTTCCGAAGAAGGCTATCCGGCGGTCGCATCGAACCGGTGATGACCGGCGGCATGGACAATCCAGTAGGCTTGGCCATCACGCCCGAAGGCGAACGGTTCTTTTCCAGCACGTTCTTGCATCACTCCGGTAAAGGCTTGCGCGATGGAATTGCGCACGCGGTTTACGGCAGCGTGTTCGGAAAGGATCACCGTGTTCTCGAGGGCCATGTGCGAACTGGTCCGCTCATGCCTGTCACAATCGATCTTGGAGCTGCCGCACCTAGCGGGCTGATCTGCCTTGCATCGAATGATTTACTTTCTGCAATTCAGCCCAATCCGCCGACGTCCAACGAGAGAGTGCTGGTCGCAGCTTTGTTTAACTTGCAGAAGGTAACCACCCATCGACTTTTGCCGCTGGGCGCTAGTTTCTCCAGTCAAAACGCCGATCTCGTGGTAGCTGATCGAATTGACTTTCATCCGACAGACGTTCTGGAGGATGCCGATGGTAGCCTGTTGATTGTCGACACGGGCGGTTGGTATGACCTGTGTTGCCCCTCTTCGCGAGTTGACCAGAAGGCTGCTGCTGGTGGAATCTACCGACTGAAGCAGAAGAACAATGGCGCCCAGGATACTCGTACAGCCGCCATCGATGCGAGCAAACTCAGTCCCGCCGCCTTAGTCACCAATTTGACCGATCCGCGCGCTTGGGTTGCTAGACAAGCACAACTGCGACTGTTGGACCAACAGGACGATGCTGGCGAGTCCCTGGCTGCCGAGTTGGAAAAACTGGCCAATGACACGGCGCAGACGCTCGACCATCGTCTCGCTTATCAATGGGGTCTATGTACTCTAGGCAGTGAAACGGCGCTCAGAGCCATTCAAAAACAACTTGCGGACGCAGATGCTTCAGTAGTTCAGGCCGCTTGTCATGCGCTGTCGCTACATCGATTTGTTTCTGCCCGTTCGGACGTCGAGCTTCTACTGCTGCACAATTCGGCTGCGGTGCGGCGTATCGCAGCCGAGACGCTGGGCCGAATAGGAGACGACACTTCGGCAACAGCGTTACTGGAAAACCTCCAGCCCGATAGTGAGCAGGATCGACACCTGCAACATTCGATCGCATATGCGCTCATCGAGCTGGGAGCACACGAAATTGCTCTCGACTACGTTGCTGAGCAGTATTCAGACGTACAAAGGCAAACGGCTATGATCGTTGCAGATCAACTCGGTGCATCGGCACAGATCCCAACCCGAGCCATGCTGACGGCCCTTTCCTCAGCAGACGCTGCATGTCGGTTGACTGCTAGCGAAATACTTGCCAAGCACCCTCAATTAGCACCGCGATTCGTTGAGAGCATGCACGAGTTGCTCAATAACTTGCCAGCATCTGCAGAAACGCTTGAAAGGCTAATTCGCGGCTGGCGTGATACCGACGTCGTAAAGGACCTGCTTGCCAAGTGGCTGGCGGGCGCCCCAAAAATGCACGGCGATCAACAAGCATGGCTAGCGCGAACTCTCTCGCTGTATGCGAATGCCAAGCTGCCGAGCAACTGGAATCAGACGTTGTCCGATTGGTTTGAGCAAGCGTCGATGGATCTACGACTAGAAATCGCAGCATCGTTGCAGTCTGTAGATTTATCGGCAGCCGATGAGCTCCGCAACGCAATTTTGTCTGCCGCGACAGCCAACCAGGACGACCTCTTGCGTTGGCGTCTACTAGCATCGCTGCCGCAGGGGACCGCGTTGAGCAATCCTCGGATCGAACAACAGCTCCTAGCCGACTTGGCTGCGGATCGCCCCGAATTATCCCAGGCTGCGAGCGCAGCCCTGCAAAGAGTCAGGCTCAGTCGCGAGAGTGGGCGTCAGCTCGTTTCGTCGCTGAAAAACCTGCCTCCGCGCACACTGACGGTGGCCATCGAGGCGGTCAACGGATTGCAGGATGACGCCTTGGATCTTTCGATGTTAGCCGCGCTCAGCCACTTGCCGGCGGCCCGTTCCCTCAACCCGGACCAATTGCTCAATCTGTTCCGCCGCCGCTCTAGCGAATTGCGTTCGACGGTAGAACAAAGCGTGGCCGCTCTGGCACGGCCGCCCGAGAACGTGGCGGCGAGTGTCGATGCAGTCTTAGCCAAGTTAAAACCCGGTGACCCGATTCGTGGACTGCAATTGTTTCGAAGCAATAAAACTGCTTGCAGTAGCTGTCATCGTTTGGGGCATGTTGGCGGAGAGATTGGTCCCGAGCTCACCCGAATCGGAGGCAGCCGCTCGCGAAGCGCGCTATTGGAAGCCATACTCTTCCCCAGCGCGCGACTCGAACAAAGCTATCAGCCGACAAAAATCCTGACACACGACGGGCAAGTCTACAACGGCTTGATTACAAAATACTTAACACCCACCCAATTCAACCTACAGCTTTCGGCAGACAAGTCCATTGTCCTGAATAGTGACGACATCGCTAATCAAGAGCCTAGCCAGGTATCTATCATGCCTAGCGGCATGGCGGAGTTACTTTCGATCGAAGATATTGCCGATTTATTGACTGTTCTGGAATCCGCAAAATGAGCCGATCACCGGCATTCATTGCGACACTTAAACCTCCCAGTATCCTGGAGCTCAGACACCCTGAAGTATGAAGATTTACACGAAAACTGGTGATAGCGGCTTGACCGGACTATTTGCAGGGCCGCGAGTCAGCAAGGACCATCCGAGGATCGAAGCATATGGCGCGATAGACGAACTGAGCGCCGTGCTTGGAATGACGATTTCGCAGCTTCAGATTTCGCCCGGGTCGGCTAATGTGGGGCAAAACACAGAGCGGGTTGCCGAATTTTTGACGAGCGTGCAGAGTGATTTATTTTCGCTAGGAGCAGAGCTTGCCACTCCCGATCCTCTCCAACATGGGATGTGCTTGCTCCAGCCAGCCCGCATCACCGATTTGGAGCATCGCATCGACGAGCTAGACGCTCAACTTCCACCGCTGCAAAGCTTTATTTTGCCGGGTGGCAATCCATCGGCCGCCCTGCTCCATCTGGCACGAACAGTTTGCCGGCGTGCCGAAAGAAACGTTGTTCAATTAGCACACGATGCGAGTGTGCACGATTGCAGTTTGATCCTTATCTACCTCAATCGGCTCAGCGATTTACTGTTCGTAATGGCTCGCTATGTCAATATGGTCTTGGGGGCGAGCGAAACACCCTGGCATCGTCCGGAGTAGTCGCATCCAGTAAAAATCTCGTTTCCCTACCGATTCCTGGCTTGCAAATAAGTGGGTAAACTGTGGCGATTGTCTTATCGTTCGCGGTCTACATTCCGGGACGAATTGCGTACTGAGCAAGGTACGCCTACGAACAAAAGCTATCGAATGGCCGCAGCGCAGATTACCACGGAGATTATCGGATGAAAAAGATCGAAGCCATCGTTCGACACTTTAAGCTGGAAGATGTCAAGAACGCATTGACGGAACAGGGCATCCACGGGATGACCGTCAGTGAAGTCCGCGGTTTTGGTCGTCAAAAGGGCCACACAGAGATATACCGGGGGACCGAGTACGCGATCGATTTTGTTCCCAAGGTCAAGATCGAAGTTGTGTGTACCGATGCGAATCTTCAAACTGTGATAGATACAATTTTGCAAACGGCGCAGACCGGCCAAATCGGAGATGGGAAAATCTTTGTGACGGAGTTGAGCAACGCGGTTCGCATCCGCACGGGCGAGACGGGCGAGGAAGCCCTTTAAATGAGGCATTAAATGGCATTAGCAGGTGGCTTTCCACCGGCGGTGATCCAAGCTCGCGGACGGCTGAAAGAAGGACGACTGAAGCTCCGTGCCCAACACGACAGCGGCTCGCCGAGTATTCAGGTTTGCGTGCATCAAACCGACCTAATTGACTCGATCGTTCTGGATCTGTACGAAGCCGCGTTAGAGAAAACGGGCCTGCAACAGCTGGCCGGTCATTTTTCGCTGGTTGCACATGGTGGTTACGGACGTCGCGACGTGGCCCCCTTTTCCGATGTCGACCTGATGCTGCTATATACCAAGCACCATGCGGTCGAAGCCGAGGCGCTGGCCAAACCGCTCAGCCAATGGATTGTTGATGCAGGATGCCAGCTTGGATTCTCACTGCGCACTCCTGCGCAAGCCTGGAAGCTTGCCTGGGGTGACGCCATTATCTTCAGTTCCCTGGTCGAAAGTCGGCTAATGACTGGAAGCGCCGATCTATTTTCGCGCTATATTCGTGGATTAAGGCAAGGCGCGAACCGGCGCAGCAAGAAATTGATTCGCGTTGTTGAGCACGCACGTCTTCAGGAGCGGCGGAAGTACGGCGAAACGGTCTTTCTGCTGGAGCCGAATATCAAGCGATCGCGCGGCGGGCTCCGCGATATCCAACTCCTCCGCTGGATCGGGTTTGCCCAATATGGAGAATGCGACTTAGAAAAACTCTATCAGCTAGGACACTTGGCCACCGAGGATTATCAGACACTTCGCCGTGGACTCCAGTACCTGTTGCGACTGCGCAACCAAATGCACTACGAAGCCGGTAAGTCGCAAGATCAACTGGACCGCGCACTTCAAATACGCCTGGCTGTATGGAGCGGTTTTAGCGGGGAAGACGGGATCCTCCCGGTGGAACAGTTTATGAAAGAGTATTTCGAATACACCAGCGAGATTCGATATTGCAGTGCCCATTTCGTAGAGTCTGCGAAATGGCAATCGCCGGTTGCACAATCAATCGAACGAACCATGGGAATTCCCGTGCAACGCGACTATCGAGTTGGTTGGCGCCACGTGTGGGCCACCGCGTCTGGCATGGAGCGTTTGCGGCGTGACCCAGCTTCGGTACTCGAACTCATGGCCGTATCGAGCCGATTTGGTAAACCCATTGAGCACCGAACTTGGCGCGAGATTCGTTCGGCCATGCTCACTCGCCGCTTTTCCGATATCGATCGAGTTACGATTCAGCGTTTCCTGGAACTTATGTCCAGCTCAGGCAATTTAGCTGAGCAGCTCAGACGCTTACACGAACTGCGGGTGCTCGAGCAGATCATTCCCGAAATGACTCACGCCCGCTGCCTGCTGCAGTTCAACCAATACCATAAATACACAGTGGATGCGCACTCGATTCGCGCCGTGGAATGCGTCACGGACTTGGAGGGCGACCATGGTCTGCTCGGCATCATCTACCGTGGCGTTAAAAACAAAACGATACTTCACTTGGCGCTGCTCATTCATGACCTAGGCAAGGGTTTCGCCGAGGATCACAGCGAGGTTGGTCGGCGAATCGCCGAGCAAACCGCCGAGCGTTTGCGACTGAGCGCGCAAGACAAGGAGACACTCGTATTTTTAGTCCACCAGCATTTGCTGTTAGCCACCACTGCCTTTCGATTCGATCTAAGCAATCATGACGCTGCCGTCAAATTCGCTTCGGTCGTTGGATCTAGCGAAAGACTGCAGCAGCTGCTGCTACTGACCTACGCAGACCTGGCCAGTGTGGGCCCCGACGTGGTCAACCAGTGGAAGGTCGATCTACTGCTGGAACTCTACCATCAAACAGATGCCCACTTTCGCGATGACAAACCCGGCGAGGGATTTCGTGGCGAGATTGCCGAACGCCGTCAAGCAATCCTACGCGTGATTCCCACCAGCTCGAAAGAAGAGGAACGTCAGTGGTGGCGGGACCAGGTTGAAGCGCTTCCCATCGGCTACCTGATGCGTACCGCGCCGCGAACAGCAGTCTGCGAGCTGATCAACTTGCAACAGCTGGATACCAAGAATTCTATGGCCTGGGGACGATACATCGATTCCCAACAGGCGGTCGAATACACGATTGTCACCCGGCAGAGCGGTCGCCCCATTGGGACCTTCCATCGCATCACTGGAGCCCTTACGAGCATGGGCTTGCAGATCAATGCCGCCGATATTCACACGCAACCCGGTGAAATTGCCTGGGATCGATTTATTGTTGAAGACCAAGAGTTTGAAGGAGCACCGCCCCCGCACCGCATTGCTGCAGTATGTCAGAAAATCAACTCCGCGCTAGATCCGCAGAATTCAACTCCACCCAGCTTTCCACAAAAATGGAACAACAGTGCGCGTGCGAATGCTCCCGGTCTGGAAATACAACCCACGCAGGTTCGATTCGACAACAATACATCCGACACCCATACAATCATCACATTGTTCGCCTATGACCGCATGGGGCTGCTTTACAGCGTTTCCAAAGTTCTTTTCGATATGCAACTAATCTTGCACTTTGCAAAAATCAGTACGCACTTGGATCAGGTTGTGGACGTTTTTTACGTAACAGATATGAACGGCAGAAAGATCGAAGAGAGTACGCGCCTGTACATGATCCGCCAGAGATTGCTCCAGGCAACGCGGAATCGATCGAATTAGCTACAGTGTGAAAAAGCCGCGGCACCCGAACTGCGCGATCGATCAACTCGATCGTTCGATTCGACAAATCCGGAACTGCGACTACTTTCGTCATGTCGCTCAGGCGCGAACAACTCAACGAAAAACGGCTGATCGCATTCTTCGGCTTAGCTCTCGTGATATTCTAGTTTTGAGCCTGAACTTTTCCCCTTGCTCTATGTTCTATTGCTAGCGAGTGCCGATCTGGGTACTTAGAGCACCAACGATGCCCCCTGCGACACCAGCCTCGCAGTCGACGAGTGGTTTGCGTTGACCATCACTTCGGGATTAGTTCGTGGTGCCCTTTTGTTGCGACCAACGCCAGTCACTGGCTTTTACCGTATTCGCGCTGAGGGTACCCATATGAAAATTCTGACACTGCTAACTTCTGTGGCACTCGCGTGCTACTCGCTTAACGCCCATGCTCAGATCCAGATACTAAGTGGGACGCCCACACTGGCCCCACGACTGGTCGGCGACCAAACACCGCTGGCGGAAGTAACTGCACTCCCCTTCAGCGATGAGAATCAACAGGAATTACCCAATCCCTTTGATTACTTTAGCGATGAGCAGGACACCACCCCCAAACATCAAACTCAAACTCAGCCTCAGCCTCAGGCTCAGCAATCCGAGCAACTCTCAACGGAAGCTGTCCTCCAACCGTCACCGCACGACCCATCGTCGCTACCTGTGGCGAAAACGAAGCGATCGATTGTTGAAACTATTGTTGATCAAGGAGTGCTGACCAGCGTTGCAAACGCTTCCCACACGCCAGTTCACTGGGGTGGAACGCCTCAAACACCTAACCCGGTGGCCGAGTGGTTGCTCCGCGAACAGTGCGTTCAGGGACTTTGGGCCAACTATCCACAGCAACGAGCTGCCGAATGTGCTCAAATGTGGAGCCGTTTGGCTGGACATAGCTGCGCCAAAGGCGCATGCGGAGTTCAGGGCCCATGTAGCGTATGCTCGCAGCCTGTGCGAAACCGCTATACCGAAGAGAGGGTAATCCCCAGCTGCACAAGTTCTACTGACGGATCTTGCGGAGTTCCCGGTTGCAGCCAATGCGCACAGATGAAACAGCCACAGAGCGTCGCTAACGTTGCACTCCTTCCTAAACCGACTGTTCGATAAATTGATTAGATTGAAAAAAGAAGTACTTTCAGTAATTCAGGTTCCGTGCGTCAGACGATACTCCTTGTACCACGGATTGGGAGCGGAACGAGTCTCGACACTCGTTCCCAAAAAATAATGGTCATGGTGTGACGATGGAGCGGCATACCCTGACCATTTTTTTTTGAGCTAGCCGACCCTGCAGATGAAGCATTTCAAGTACTCGGTTTCTGGGCAACTCGCATCGACGGGGTGATCAAAATCGGCCCCATAGGACTCGATTATCTGAATTGAGCGTCCCGCCCGGCGCGCTACCGAAGCTAGCATGCCCCCAAAGTCGCTTCGCTCAACTCGGCCGGAGCAACTGCAGGTGATCAACATACCACCCGGCTCTAGCAGATTCAGTGCGGATAGATTAAGCCGATAGTACGCCCGCAAAGCAGCTGGAATCTGAGCGCGGTTACTCGCCATTCGTGGAGGATCCAAAACTATTGTTTGGAACTTCCGTTTCGATGCACACAACTCTTCCAAATAGTCAAAGCAATCCGCCTGCGCAAACTCTATGTTAGAAAAGCCATTTCGATTCGCATTGGCAGCGGCGTGCTCCAAAGCTTTGGCGCTGGAATCCACTGCCAGGATGCTAGACGGGTTGGCCCATTTCGCGGCAGTCAGCGAGAATCCGCCAAGATAGCAACAAACATCCAACATGGGCCCCGCACTCACCCACTTTGCGGCCCGCAGGCGATTGGCCCGTTGGTCGAGATAATAGCCAGTCTTTTGACCACTCAATAGGTCGATCTCGAATTGAACGTCGTGCTCCGAAATTGTAACCGGACCAGCGGGTGCTTGTCCGCCCAGGACTTCTTCGCGTGCTTCCATTCCCTCGCTACCAGCGGTACGCGCATCCATTCGCAAGAGAATTCCTTTCGGCTGCAAATTCTCCATAAGCCAAAGGCTGATGGTGTCAATCCAGTTCAGCATAGCCAGGGCAGTTACCTGCACTACAAGGTAGTCACCAAATTGGTCAACCACCAACCCGCTCAACCCATCCCCCTCGCTGTTCACTAGACGCAACGAGTCAAGCGTGCCATGGCTGCTCATCCATGCTCGACGCATCGCAATAGCGCGTGCTAGTCGACTTTCACACCAGGCAGCATCGAACTCCTGCGTCTGATCCCATTGATACAAACGGACTCGAATTCGACTGGCGGGATTGTAGACACCACGACCAATCCAACGGCCATCGGGAAAAAGCAATTCAACAATCTGTCCAGCTTCAATTGGGGCAGACGGTTGAATTACAGACCGATCCATCACCCAGGGGTGATATCCGTTAAAGTTTCTAGCTTTTTTGATGTTCAGAAATATTTGGGGGTAGCGCACGAGACAATCCAAACAAGACAGCAAACACAAGGGGCGTGTGGGCAGTCTAGTTGCTCTGACGGGATTGCCTAGTGCCTTGCACTCGGAATCGACTGTTTCGCGTTGTCGACCTAGCTAAACAGTTGCGGGATGACACTGCCGTCTCGAACCAAGGTTATGGGCCGACCGGTTTCGGTATGGTACTCTTTGGCCGGGTCGATCCCCAGGCTGTAGTAGAAAGACGCTGCGGCATCGTCAGGTTTCAGACCTTCATGGCGGGGACCTGCGGCGGTATCGTCGCTTTCACCAATCACTTGTCCACCTTTCATGCCACCGCCGGCCATCAGCATGAACATGCAACGTGGATAGTGATCGCGGCCACCTTCCGCCGACCGGGCGTTGATCTTGGGAGTTCGTCCAAATTCTCCAGTCACCATGACGGAAGTGGAATCGAGCAAGCCACGCTGGCTCAAACCATTGAACAGACCTGACAAACCGGCATCCAATTCGGGCAACAGTTTATCTTTCAACTTAGAAAAGTTGTCGGTATGAGTATCCCAACCACCCAGGGAAAGCGAAACAAACCGGACTCCGGCCTCGACCAAGCGGATTGCCAGGAGGCAGCTTTGCGAAAAGCCATCGGGGCCAAACTGGGCGGAAAAGCTGGGGACTTCGCGGGAGATGTCAAACGCTTCGCGGGCTTGAGGACTGGTGATCATATCGAATGCTTTTTCGTGAAAGCGATCCAAACCCACCAGCAATTGCTCGCGTTCCTCGAGTCCGCGAAACGTCTGATCTAAATCGTTGAGCAGGCCGTGGCGTCGTTCGATCTGTTCTACCGTGATGCCCGATCCAAGCGAGATACCGCGCACGCTGAATGGGCGTCCCGCCTGGGGCGTTGCTCCTGTGTTCATCGGTGCGTACTGAATTCCAAGAAAGCCAGACCGCTGGTTTCCGCGAGGGATAGCTACAAACGGAGGCAACTCCGGGGCGACCGGCATCTCTTTCGTAATTACCGCTCCATAACTTGGATACTCCAGGGAGGCCAAAGGACGGCTGCCAGTATTGACGTACTCGGCTCCCAAGCGGTGCGCGGCGAGCGTGTGACTTACTCCCCGCAGGATAGCGTACTTGTCGGCGCAGCTGGCCAGCTTTGGAAGATGCTCGCTAATGCGAATACCAGGCACGTTGGTTTCGATTGGCTTGAACGTACCGCGAATCTCGTCCGGGGCATCCGGTTTTGGGTCAAACGTATCGATGTGCGATGGTCCGCCAGGAAGATCGATAAAAATTGCCGCTTTTGCTTTAGCGCTCTGCACTTGTCCTGCGTTTGCAAGTTTCAAGTAATTCGCCAAGGTAAAGCCAGTTGCAGACAGCGAGCCGACTCGCAGAAAATCTCGGCGGGAATGCCCATCACAGGTGCGATGAAGTGTCATATGCTTTCTCCTATTGTATTGTTACTTAAATAGATGCGTGAATGCGATGGCGGCTAGCTACAACTAATGGTTGAGAATGAATTCTTTCGTATTGATCAGTCCCCACAATAGCCCCTGAACGGCACCGACTGGCGAGGACTCCGACTTCAGAAAATCGACCGAAGTTGCCAATTCCTGCGAATTGGGCTTTCGGCTAAGTGTCCGCAGATACGCATTCTCTGCAACCCACAGTGCCTGTTCTTCGGTCATGGCTTTCTCAGATGCAGCACGTTGATCAACGGCTTGTACTGGCGAATCCTGGCCAACCTTGTCCTCTTCAGCTTCGCCGAGCAGCGTTTTTAGCTGGCCCTGAAGACCATTCTTGCGGGCAAAACTTTTGGCTTGTCGCGTTAGTTCGTTCAATTGCGTTTTGAGGCTCTCCACTTGTTTCTGCTTGCCGTTCTCGCGGGCCATGTCTAACCGCTTTTCGATCGATTCTTGGCGCTGCCTGAAGCTGTTGACCATTCGCTCTAACTGCTCATTGTTCGCGCCGGGACTTTCGGCAGATTTCGTCGCTGGTTTTTCCCACTCGAATTTCTCGGCAACACTGCTTGCCCAACCCGTTTTTGGATCACTCAACCATTCCTGAACGGCCGCATCGTTTACCAGGAAAACAGTCTGCAACAGACTGGGTTCGCTGGATCGATCGCAGTCGCAATTGGACTCGCGAGCGCTTCGTCCAAAAACGCTCAATGCATAACTCAAATCATCGCGTCCTGCGTTCTGAGCGCTCGAGCCAGCTTTCGTGATTGCTCTCGGCAGGTCCAAAACCTGTGCTTTCTCGAATGCGGCATCGTCCACTAGAGCCATTCGCACCGCATCGTAGGTTGCCTCTGCTGGCAAGCGGCGTAGTTGGCTGTGGCTAAAATTACGGCGATCGAGCGCGTTGGTTTCATTGGCAATCCAACTCCGCTGATAAGTATCCGAATTGAGAATCTCGCGATGCAGCCACTTGAAGTCATACTGATTTTGAACAAAACCATCGGCCAGATATTCGAGCAGCGGTGCGTTGCTCGGCGCGTTGGCAAGATTCAAGTCATCCGCAGGATTCACGATTCCCGCACCAAAGTATTGAGCCCACACGCGATTTACGATGGCCTTGGCAAAGTACGGATTCTCTGGCGCGCGCAACCAAGTCATCAACTTGCCACGCACATCGGCTTCATCCATCTCAATCCATTCGCCTCCCAGCAATTTTGCTTTGGGAACAGCAACCTCTTGCTTTTTGTTTTTATTGCCAGGAGTCTTGCTACGAGCCGCAGTTAATGTCAGCTCGGGAAACGGCACCGTCTTGCCGGATTTGAGTAGCTCGCCAAGTTCTTTTCGGAGCTGGTTTCCTTTGAGCGATTTGCTCACGTCGAGTTCTTCGATCATCTTGGCCGATTCTCGTTTTGCGTCAGCTGACATAGTATTCTGATTAGCCTGCACAGCCCCAAACAGTCTTTCAAAATTATCGAAATCCGATTTCGACCACTGATCAAAAGGATGCTTATGGCATTGAGCGCACTGAATTCGCACGCCGAGAAAAGAATACGCAAAACCAATCGCCCGATCTTCTGCCGTCTTGAAATTGTTTCGTGCCCAGTAATACACCAAGCCTGGGCGCTCGGCGAATTTCTCTCCAGTGGCATCCTGACAAATGTCTGTCATGGCAGAACAATAGTCTCGATACGACTCATCGGGTAATCGACTGGTCGCCGTAACGATGCCTTCCACGATCTGATCGTAGGGAACATTGTCGCGAACACGTTGATAAATCCACTGGTACCATTGATTCTCTGGACGCACCTGTTGAGGCAAAAAGTTCCGCAATTGATCTTCATTGTTGCCGGTCATATCGCAGAGAAAAGTAGTCCACTGCGCAGCGTACCCCGGACGTCCAAGAAGTTCTTCGATCTTTGCTGCGCGCTTGTCAGGCGAAGTATTTACCACAAAGTCAACAACCTCTTGGGCTGTGGGCAAAGTACCGGTGGCATCAAGCGATGCGCGGCGCAGGAATTCTTCGTCGGTACAAAGTTCCGAAGGCACAATTCCCAGCTTCTTTAGTTTCTGGAGCGCATGCTGATCGATGGGTGACTTCGCAGCTACATTGGGATAGTTGCTACCAACTTTGTCCGAGAGAGGACGGTAACATAGGATGGGCACAACAGCGTTATCGTACGAGACAACCACGTGCGAATCGCCAGCTTCGCCAGCGGTTACCAGACCGGATTCGTTAATCGCAGCTATAGCGTCGTCGTTAGACTGGAACCGGCACAGACAGGTAACATCCTCGCGAGAACCGTCTTCCCAGCAAGCAATCGCCTTGATCTGCGTCGTCTCCCCCTTGGCACCGAATTGAATCTCTGGTGGAAAAACTTCGAGCCGTTCTAGGCGTTGTATACTTTTGGATTGGTAGGGAGCCTCGTTTTCGATCCAGCGGCGTAGCACCCAGTATTCCCAGCCCATGGGTTCGAAACGCTTACCGCCTTCATGCTCATCATCGCTGACAGGTTTGGTGAGAATTAGACTTTCGAGTTTTTCATTTAGATTAACGCGTTTGTCTTTTAGCAGGGCATCGTGATCCGCGGTGAAGTCATAGCCGAAAAGCGAAAGCTGAAATCCGCCCTGCCCTTGAAAAGATCCGTGGCAGGCTCGTCCGTTACACCCCAGTCGACCGAGCAACGGCGAAACGTGCTTTTGAAAACTCGGAACTTCGTCGGTGCTCGGCGCCTTATCACCCTCGGGTGCAAAGCGTTGATACAAGGGCGCAGCCAACTTGACGCTCGAATCTTCCGCTGCCTGAACGTGACCGAAAGCACATAGGACCACGGTCAACTTCGCGAGTGCCAGCCCTGCACGCTTCGAATTTAATCTACTTACCAGTGCATTCAGCATGTGTGTTTCTCCGTTATCGGTTTCCGAGCGGCCTGCCGCCGTAGGTTTATTTGTTTCGCGATTGTTTGACAATCCGCGATTGCCAAAGCTTTACGTTTCTAGCGACATACTCATCGTTGGCGGCGGTGAGGCCTTCAATTTGTTCCGTCAGTTTTTGCACTTCTCTCTCGGCACGCAGCTTCAATAATTTTAGCCTCACCACTTCTTGCGAAGCTTCGCTGGCAATCAATTCAGTCAACTGGCGCACCCGATGTTCGTCTGTCGACATCGCCTTGGCAGACATCTCTGCGGCCAACAATCTCAAGTCCGATCGAATTTGCCAAAGCTTCAATTCTACTTCGTACATTTCTTGATCGCGTTTGGCAAAGCCTTCCAGGCGAATCTGAGTACGAGCCATTTCCTTTAACGCCTGAGAATACTGCGCCGGCTGATGTCGTTTTAGAAATTCGAGTAACCCCAACATTTTGGGCTGATGCAGCCCCACGAACTCCAGCACGTTTTTCTCAGCCCGCTCGCTGCCGATTGGATTCTGCTGCTCTTTCTCCGCTTGGCTAACAGCCGACTGAGCCTGAGCCAAGGTCGTTAGCCGGAGACCGCGATCGTCTTCGGCAATCAGTTTTGACGACCAAGCAGCCGAGCAAATCAGCAATAGCCCAAGCATCGCTCTCAAGCGAATTGGCTTTGATGCATTCATGTTGGACACTCCTAGATTTCGGCTTGTTGAAAAAATGCAACTGCCGCCTCAAGCATCCAGTCCCCCTCGTCTGCCACCGATAGTTGTGATGGACTCTGCGATTCGATCGCCTCCCAAGTTTCTGTCGAACCGCTGGAGACGTCGCCCACAACCACTCCATCCAGGGCGAGCCAATGCGAGGCCACTGCCGACAGCCTTGGGTCGACCTGCGCTGTGAGCTTAGCTTGCGATGAGGATGGAACACCATAATTGAAGAAAACAACCAGCAATGATGCAGCCAATACCGCGCATGCCAGACCTATCGCGACTGGGGCCACTGGTCGCGAGGTCACTGCGCGCGGGGTCGCCTTACTTGAATCTGCAAGGGGTACTTGGGTGAACTGGCAAGCCCTGGCTATTTGTTGCAACCTTTCCACGGACTCGGCCACAGCCAACGCCAGTTCAACGTCCGCGGACATCGCCGCTTCAAAGCTACCGCGATCGAGCCCAGGATCCCCCAACACATAGCGTTCGACATCCCAATGCATGTCCGCGGAAAGCCGTGGTTTATTCATGATTCCAGCCGTTTTCTTAACTTTTCAAGTGCTAGCCGCATGCGAGACAAAACCGTCCCAAGCGGCAGAGCAAGTTCTTCAGCAATCTCGGCAAAACTCTTCTCGCCCGCCAATCTCATCTTCACAATTATTCGCTGTGCAGCGGGCAGACCGGCGATCGCCTCGGCTAACCGCTGATTCTCCTCAGCCTGCTCCACGGTACGATCTTCGACTCGATACTCGCTGGTTGCGTCGCGCACCAAGCCGCTGCGAAGCAATTGTTCTGTTAGTTCCCTAGTGCGCAGTTGTTTGCGTCTTATATTCTGAGATTGGAACTGTACGGTCTTGACCAACCAACCCTTACGCTGCTCTGCGGGGATTTCGCCCAACTTGATTGCCATCAAAGCGAACGTTTCCTGCACCGCGTCGGCAGCAAGCCCCCAATCGCGAAGTATCGACCAAGCAATGCGTTCCAATAATCCAGCCATTTCCAAGTGGCACCTTTCAATGTCCGCATCAGCGAAATCATCGCCTGATTCCTCGAAGGCGGACACAGTAGGCAGGTTCACTTAAAAACGACCTTTGCTACACAGCTCACTGGGAATGATATGTTTCCTGGGCACTATTTTATTCAATTTGGAAGTCAAATTTTTTTCCAACTCCCAATGCCCTTATATTTGAGGTCGAGACGACAGCGTGACGCCTGCTGCCGTTGCGGTCACCATGCATTGCGTCACAATAGATTACCGTGAATTCTCGGTCAGCTATCGTGCTTCGAAGCTTTCCGTCGCCAACATCTGAGCTAGGACATATTTGTGACAATTGAAGGCAAACCCCACTATTGGCTAGGCTTCGATCTGGGCGGCACTAAGATGCAGTGCACACTGTTCGATTCCTCGCTAAAAGTCATCGAGTCGCGGCGCAAGCGAACGCGTGGAGAACTCGGCGTACAAGGCAGTTTAGAGCGAATCGAGGCGATCATTGTCAAGCTGCTTGAAGAATCAAAAATCGAAGCGGGCCAGTTGGCTGGCATTGGAATCGGCTGCCCAGGACCAGTCGAGTGGGAAAATGGCATCGTTCGCGTAGCGGTGAACCTGGGCTGGGAAAATGTGCCCATCGGCAAGATTTTGAGCGACAAGTTTCAATGCCCTGTTACTGTCCTCAACGATGTTGATGCGGGCGTCTACGGGGAGTATTACGCTGGCGCCGCCAAAGGCGCGCGAACTGCAGTTGGAATTTTCCCAGGCACCGGCATTGGAGGTGGCTGTGTGTACGATGGAGAAATACTCCGCGGTAAATTGCTCAGTTGCATGGAAATTGGCCACATCAAAATAAATGGTTCCCCGCGAGTGGGAGCAACCGGCATGACCGGAACTCTCGAAACCGAAGCAAGCCGACTGTCAATCGCCGGCGAACTAGCCAAGCTCGTCTATCGCGGCGAAGCCCCCAATCTACAGAAAGCGGCCGGTACGGAACTGAGCGAAATCCGTAGTAAAACTATTGCCGAAGCCATCGAGAAGGGCGACAAGAATGTTCAAAGGGTTGTCGAGGATGCATGCAGTATCATCGGCGAAGCTGTCGCCAATGTGGTGCTGCTCATGTGTCCAGACTGTATCGTTCTGGGTGGTGGCTTGGTCGAAGCCATGCCCGAACTGTTTGTTAGGGAAGTTACCAAGGTCGCGCGCAGGAGCGTCTTTGATTGCTATCGAGATCAGTTCGTAGTGTGTGCAGCAAAACTCGGCGACGACGCCGCCACCGTTGGGGCTGCTGCCTGGATTAAGCGGCAACTCAACCTCCCGTTGCCGCCAGCCACTGCCTGAATACTGGCGCTTCGACCCGAAGCAACCCAAGACTGTTCTAGTCCAGAAACTATTTCAAGGAGTTGAAAATGTTCGAACTTTCCAACAATTCACTTGGACCATTGTTGCTCGGAGTCTTGGCAGGGATTTTCTTGACAGCCTCGTTAAGTTTCCCGCGTGTTGGCCGAGCCATATCGAAAACCTGCGCCGTGATCCTGCTTGCTGTCGGAGCAGGCTTGATTGCCTGGGGAATTACTGGACTGAGCAGCGGAAGTTTCGAACCATTGGAATTTGGTCCGGTACTTTTTTCATCGGACGCGCAAGCAATCGGCTGGGGGGCAGGCGGCTTGGTCGGAGGTACGACATCGCTAGTGCTCTCCTTTGTGGGTGGTCACCACCGACCTCATTGATTTAGCAACTTCAACCGCGACTCCTTCAACAACTGCTTGGTCGATAGATCGGACGGTGCAAGCTGTTGAGCCATTTCGAATGCCTCTATGGCAAATTCCGTTTCAGCTAAAGCAAGGTGCGATTTGCCGAGCAGGAAATAGGCATAGGCATTGTCGGGCTCGCGGAGGATGCCCATCAACAACAGTGCTTTAGCCCGTTCGTATTGCTCGAGCTCGACCAACAGCTCGGCATACGGCAAAATGCCTCGCGCGTACTGCGGCCAATCCTGAAACAGCATTTCGTACTGCTGCAAAGCGCCCTGCAGGTCGCCCATATTCTTCAAGCAATCCGACAGCACGAACCGACTCTCCGGATCGTTCGGCAACAGCTCCAGTGCGTCGCTTGCCCTGGGAGCCGCCTCTTCAAATTTTCCGGCCCAATGCAGTACTTTGGCAAGATTGCGGAGCGCTACACCGTGCTGCTGATTGTCGATCCCACGTTCCACTTTAGCCACGACATCGCCCACTTGCTTCTCATGCCTAGGCGATCTTAGGCTTTCGCCCTGCACGAATTGGATGCTCTGCAACTCATCAATACACCAAATGGCTAAATCGCGATGAATGTCGATATCCGGATGAACATGATCCAGGAAATATTCTGCCCCCAGACATTGATGGCCGTACTCCTGCTGGCATTTCTCCGCCAACAGCGATTGAAAGTCGACCATTGGTGAGTTCGTCTCACGTGCGACATTGCGTACTTCTGCGGCAATTGCAGAGAGCGCTCGCAAGGGACAGACATCGAGATCGATCGCCCGCGCGAACTCCTGATGGGCAGCATCAAATTGGCCCATGGCGAAAAGCGATTTCCCCAAGCGATAGTGCGCCTCAGCCACGGTGGGATCGAGCGTTAGAGCCTCCCGATAATACTTGGCCGCTAACTCCTGGGATTCCGGCGCGGCGGCCTGGGCACGCAACATTAAATCCTGAGTTCTTTCGAGCTCGCCCGCTGTCAGACTCGAGTCGAATTCGCTCTTGAATGGAGAACAATCTCTTTCGTTCGAGGTCGGCGTAACGAAGACAATCTGCGCACCGGCCGACCTGGCAATTTGAACCATGCGTCGCAGATTAACTCGATAGTGCTCGATGACCTGCCTCTGCCAAACTTCGTCCCGCTTGTAGTCGACCGGTCCAATCGTGTGATTCAATCGCTCATCGACTTCGCCGGGCAAAATATCGACTTGCGTTGCGGGCCTCGAATCGCCGACGAGCAACTGATCGAACAACGCGAACGTTCGTGTGCTGGCGACGGCGGCCTGCAGCCTGAGCAGGATCCTGGGTTGTTCAAACATTCTGGCGTAGGTCCGCCGCTCGAGAAATTCATTGTGTACTGAATAGACCACAAATAGGTCCGGTTCATATTGCGCCAATTCTTCCATGAGTGCAGCCACTCGGTAGCTCGCGTAACTCACTCCCCCGGCATTGATCACCTCCCAATCGCAAGACG
>JBGSTP010000342.1:0-17570 GCA_041736515.1 Pirellulaceae bacterium | reverse complement strand
GACAAAGCATGGACTCTGTCGAGGCCTGCGAGACGTTCCTCCCGCCCTGTCCCAGTTATCCCTTGGCAGGTTGCTCCTCAGCAGAGCCTACCTCCGTTTCGCTGGGCAATTCCAATATAATCGCGCAATTAACCCCTGTGGTAAACGGCATTCCTATTGCCCTGCCATTCCTCAAAAAACCTACGTGTTGCCTGCGGTGACTTCGGTACCCGCCGCTTCGGTTTACGCCAAAGCAGAACGGACATTTTTTTAAGAAAATCAAATCTAGGGTTGACCGCAAGCTTTTCATAGACGCAACAAGCACAGCGCAGTTGAGGC
This sequence comes from Pirellulaceae bacterium, assembly GCA_041736515.1. Lineage (GTDB taxonomy): Bacteria > Planctomycetota > Planctomycetia > Pirellulales > Pirellulaceae > Aureliella. The sequence continues at coordinate 17,252 of JBGSTP010000342.1, read as the reverse complement.
AGAATCTGTGCATCGGCTCGCATAATGTTTGAGGCGATGGAGTCCCTGTCGTGGGAAGTGCTATGGTCGCATGAGCGAGCCAGCAGATGCAGCGTGAACACCGCCGACAATTCATGTCGCTCGAACATTTTGCCTCAACTGCCCTGCGCGCTGCCAAAACTCACGCAGCGGGTTGTGCTGACGACACGTTGGCGCGACACCCTCACCAGCGTGGGGATGCCTTGCTCGCTGGCAACTGGACGCAAATCTGACCTTCGCTCAACAAACAAATTTCGACGGATCAAGGCAAATGCGCGGGGGGAGTGCCCGCGGCCAACCTATGACCATGGCGAAGTTCCAGCGGCGCTGCTTCGGCAGTTATCCAACCGATCAATCCGATGCTATTCAGCGATATTCGCTGTCAACTCGAATGGTGCCAATATCGATGAATCTTAATTAATCTTTTCGATTCTATTCGACGGCGCAGAAACGGTCAGCCGCGACGATCGTTAGAATAGTGCATAGCTGCGATGAGATGTGTGAGCTCCCATTCTTCCTCGTAGTAGCTTAAGATTGCGGAAAATCCATGCCTAAAGTACGCCCAAACGATAGCGAATGGCGTAGTGTGCCAGACGAGCTGGATGCGAGTTGGATGCTATGAAGCCTCAGCGGATAGACAACATGCAGAACTCAATCGGGCGACAACCGTATCAAATTAAACAGGAGATTGGTCGCGGCGGCATGGGTATCGTTTACCGCGCGCGACAAGAAGGCATGGATCGCGACGTTGCGCTAAAGGTTCTTCCAGATTTTAGTAGCAAGAATTCCCGTGAGCGATTCATACGGGAAGTGAAGGCTCTAGCGAAGGTACAGCATCCGAATCTCGTGCGAGTCTATTCCTGTGACTTTTCTGATAGAGAACTCTCTTTCGCAATGGAGTTGGTTGAAGGAGAGGATTTAGCAAGCTGCATCCGCAGACTGCGCGAACAACAAGTCGTACATGAGCTGCTAGATGGAAGCAACATCGGTTCGGAAGGCTATACCGCCCCGCATCCGGATACCACAATTGCTATCGAGCCTTGTGCTGAAACCGTTAGCAGCGGAGGTGAAAATGGCCGAGCAACGAACGATCCGCGCCCGACGTGTCACAAGATTCAGCAGAGCCAGCCAAGAATTTCTCAAAACTATTTCCGGCAGTGCTCGGAATTATGTCGAGACATGTCGCAAGCTCTACACGCCTTGCATTCCAACGGCATCGTTCACCGCGACGTCAAGCCGAGCAACATTATGGTTAGACATGATGGGCCCCCGGTGTTGATGGATTTAGGGGTTGCAAAAGTTACCGACACTAATGCATCCCTGACTCTGTCCCAGCAGTTTGTTGGGACGGTTTTGTATGCGAGTCCCGAGCAAATAAGGTCCGCGGACAACGTCGATTTGCGCACGGATATCTATAGTCTTGGCGCAACACTGTGGGCGTTGTTGGCTCTGAAACCATTTCTGCGTGTCGAGAACAATGCGACTCTGCTCGAAATAATGCATCGCGTCCTGTCTGAAGAACCAGTGCCCTTGCGCTGTGTAAATCCCAACATACCCCGTGAATTGGAAGCAATTGTGTCCAAGTGCCTGGAGAAGGATCCAGCCATGAGATACAGTTCCGCGGAAGCACTTGCCGACGACCTGCAAAACTTCTTGAGTGGTAATGCGGTAGGAGCGAGCCACGCGTCTACGCTGCGACGATTCGCCAAATGGCTCAAAAGGGATGCCATCCGTGTGTCCTTTTGTTTTGTGGTACTTGGATTGCTGGTGAACAACGGTGTCAAGTTCGTCCTTAAGCCGCTGTTTGGCAGTCAGTTCGCGACTACCAATGAGATAGAGCAACAAGCAGGGTCAGTTTCTTGGGCACTTATCGGTTTGGGTGTTCTGCTTTGGGCGATAACGTATGGCGAAAGATTTGTAAAACAAACGAAGGCTGGGCGAATCTCGACTGGACTGTCGCTTCCGATGCGAGTGTTTGCAATTCTCGCTCTCGTTTCGATTGCTTTGATCAGCCTTAAGACGCAGTGGTCACTAATCGCCGGGTGGATGAAGATGCTCAGTGGAGAACCAGTGTCCGTTTGGGATTAGTCCTGTCGTTCTGAGATTGCGGTACGCTTTGCACCTCACTGACATCACGCAAAATCCTACAGACAATGCAGCTCACACCAGCCTAATGTGGCAAGGAAGCCCTACTAACCCAATGTGCAGAGCAACACCTAACTCATCTAGCGACGTGAGAATCGCCGCGTCTGGAAAAAAGTCAAGTGGACTATTTTCATCGCCGACCGTCGGATTGTCGGCGAACCGATTGAAACACCGCCCACGTTGGCGCGACACCCTCACCAGCGTGCGGATGACTTGCCAGCCGGCATCAAGGCGCGAAACTGACGTTCGCTCAACAAGCGAATACCGGTGGATGCAGGCGAAGGCGAGTTCGGTTCGCCGCTATCATCTGCTGCATTGGCAACCGCTGCACACAGTACCCGACTGGCATCGTCCAGCGATGTGCCGCAAGCCACCACGTAGTCAGTGGCTGCCGTAATCTGCGTTTGCACGACGCCCCCCAAACTCGAGACCAACGCTTGACTTTCCTGCAGGCTAAGTCCGCGGAGCGGGCCAAGCAATACGAGCCGCTTGCCCTCAAACGGCTTTTGCTGCGCAGCTGCCACCACCACGGCCTGCGGATCAATACTGCCGGGCTTTGAACGTTGGTTGGGGAAACCCCAGCGATCGGTCGACTGCCGCCCTGCCCCGACGGAAACATGGCGCCTACCGATGGCCCGAGGAGATGTAATGACGCTCTGGCGGTAGGAGCCACGCGTGACGCGGAGACTCTTCTCCAGCGCAGCCAAATCTGTCTGTTGATGCTGTTGCTCTACCGCCAATGCAATACTCGCACAACATCGTGCGTCCTCCAGAGCATCGTGATGACGAAAGGACACTCCCAACCAATCGCCCAGCGGCTTGAGACCATAGCGAGCTCTGCCGGGCCACGCAGATCGAGCCAAAAGTCGCGTGCACGTGAACTGGAGATCGGGGCAAGCCACATCGTGGGCCGCCAGACTGGCCACAAGTACGCCGATATCAAATCTTGCATTGTGGGCCACCAGCACCTGTCCGTCGATGATCTTTGCGAATTCGCTCCACACCTGTTCCATGGTTGGCGCATCCTTGACATCCTGGGGACGAATACCATGAATAGAAATGTTGCGCGGCGAAAAAAACATGCGAGGTGGCCGAATCAACCACACGTGCTCTTCAATTATCTCTGATTCGCGGACGACGGTCGCGGCCAATTGGCATGCGCTGCTCGCGTTGCCATTGGCCGTTTCAAAGTCGATTGCCACCACATCCATAATTCATCCTTGAGCCGCATCTTCGATTGTAGGGGGTGACTTGGTCGCTTTTCCGCGTTTGCGCCAAGCTCGGAATTGCCACAAGGTCCGCACGAAAAACCCCATTAAGAATCCAATCGCTGCCGTTATGGCCAAGAGCACAGCCTTGGTCATTTTCCCGTCCCACAGCAGAATGCGAACCTCCGTCACTTCCAAGTTTTGAAAGGCGACAATGACCATCAAAACAACTAACGCCAAGAATAACATCCATTTGAGTTTACTGGCAGTCGTCATACTTGACCTTTACATTGGTTTTCCGCATAAGCTCTAGCTGCTTCGTGTGAAATCTAGACCACCGGGCAGACCCAGCGGTTAGTGCGGACGTGAAATTCCATAAACGTGAGCCCAATACCGCGCTATTTCGCGTGGTCCAGATATAAAGAACCGCCCCTTGGCTTCTCCGCTCATTAATTCTAGTGCATCCAGGCCTGGTTTATCGGCTAGTATCAACACCGGACAGCTCTGATGCGGCTCTCCGATCAATTCGACAATTTCGCTTCGCGGCTTAGCGAACTCCACGTAGCGGATATCCAGATTGTGTTTCAACCTTGGAAAGTAAGCGAGTACGCCACTTATTTCGGCACAATGTGGACAGAAGTAGGCTGGCCCTGGCCCATCGGCAAAAGCCTCTTTCAAGAGATAAAGCACGTCGCGCATCAGTAGCATCCTTGGTAGTTCCACGAAAAATGGCTGCGCCCGATAAATTCGAGCACAGCCATTATGACCATTCACCAGTAGTTACTTCAACCTGAGCATCAACGCTATTGATTAGGCGCTTTTCTTTTCGGTGGCGTTCATCTTGAATGGCTTGATCTGGCCATCAGCCTCGTCCAGGTCGATCGTAAAAACAGTTCCCTTGGGCTGTTCAGGTAGATCAAACATAACGTCGAGCATGACGCTTTCAACGATTCCGCGTAGACCACGGGCACCGACGGATTTATCCATGGCTTTGCGGGCCACGGCGGCTAACGCTTTTTCGGTGAAGTGCAGTTCGCAGTTCTCCATTCCAAATAGGGCTTGATACTGTTTGATCAAGGCGTTCTTTGGTTCGGTTAGGACTTGGATTAAACCCGCTTCATCGAGCGGAGCCAACGCGGAAACGACAGGCAGTCGTCCGACGAATTCGGGAATCATGCCAAAGTGTAAGATGTCGTCTGACGTCACCTGCGGCATCAGTTGAGCCGCAGTTAGGTCGTTGCTATGCGTCTGCCCCGAAGATCCGAACCCAAGGGTTTTCTTACCGAGACGTTTGCGCACGATTTCTTCGACGCCAACGAATGTACCGCCGCAAATGAATAGAATGTTGGACGTATCCATTTGAATATACTGCTGCTCGGGATGTTTCCGTCCACCCTGGGGAGGCACGTTGGCAACCGTGCCTTCCAGCATTTTCAATAACGACTGCTGAACACCTTCGCCGGAAACATCGCGAGTGATGGAAACATTTTGGCTTGTCTTGCCAACCTTGTCGACTTCGTCGATGTACAAAATCCCACGCTGGGCTGCTTCCACATCAAAATCGGCTGCATGCAGCAATTTGAGCAACAGGTTCTCTACGTCCTCGCCAACGTAGCCGGCTTCGGTCAATGTGGTTGCATCGCCGATAGCGAAGGGGACATTGAGCATTTTGGCGAGCGTGCGCGCTAGCAACGTTTTGCCGCTACCGGTTGGTCCAACCAATAGAATATTTGATTTTTCAATCTCTACATCCGAGCCGCTCCATTCGCTGGAAAGGCGTTTGTAGTGATTGTGTACGGCGACAGCCAAAACTCGCTTAGCCGAAGATTGTCCAATCACATACTGATCGAGGTGTTTGACAATATCGCGTGGCGATGGGATCTCGCTAAACAAGTCGTTGGTTGGACCGCGGCGTTTCTGCTCCTGATCCAAAATGGACTGGCACAGCTCGATGCATTCGCCACAGATGTAAACATCGCCGGGACCTTCCACCAGTGGCCCAACGTCACGATAGCTCTTTCGACAGAACGAACAGAATGCATTCTTTTTGCTCGAACTATTGCTTCCACCACGGCGACCTGAAACCACGTCCTTACCAGAAGGCATACACGACTCCTTTGCTCGATGTTGCTCGTCAACGGAGACAGCGGTTCAGAGTCGAGCTCGATCGCTGCCACCCACGTACGAAGGGGATACCACGTAATGTCGCTCGAGGGTCCTAGACCTTTACCGGTGCCATTACTGGCTGCCAGCTTGGGTCAAGTCCGGGCATCCGTGTCCTCGGGATCGAGCCAAAAGGGAACATTTTTAGTGTCAGTACTAACCAGTCTCCCAGACCGGTGCCAGCGTTTCAACCGCTACGAACTACCAGCACCTTGCTGCGCTGAATTCTGCTTCTGCTTGTCCTGCGTTCTACCGAGCACCGACTTTATAGTTCGGAGTTCTTCGTCGCTAAGCGCACCTTCTAGCTGCATTTCTTCAAAGTTCTGGGCTAGACGATCGACGTTAGTATCAACTTTGCAGGTCGAAGGGCGTAGAGCAATTATCGCTTGCCACCCGACATATACTGCGGCCAGAAGCACCGCTACTCCCAGCAAAGCTTGCACTATCGGTGAACTAAACCAATCCCACATCGATTACAGCTCTTGCGAATCTGATATAACGGAACTCACGCTCGATACAACCACGGGCAACTCTTGCGTCTCGTCGGCTCGCTACTGGCCAAACCCATAGTACGCATCCGCCACAATCAAATCCAGCGTTCCAGCCGAACTTTCATGGACATCGGCGCAGCGGCTGTGCCGGGCTGCAGCCGCCCCCCTTTTTGCCAACGAGGGCGACACTAAACGAACCCTGTGGTTCTCCGAGTCGCCGATTAGCAATTCACCGGTTTTGAGCAGACAAACTCCATGCGGGCGGCGCAATAGTCTCTTCGCAGGTTCGTCTCCATCTTCGTTGAATCCTGGCTTGCCTTTGCTCGATCCGACCAACGTGGTAATTGTTCCTGACTTCAGGTCGACGCGTCGTATCGCGTGATTTTCGGTATCGGCGATGAATACCGCGACACCTGGGTCGACCGCAATGCCTTTGGGGCCATTGAGGAGTGCGAGTTTGGCATCTCCGTTGTCCCCGGCAAAGCCTTTTTTACCCGCGCCCGCCACGTGAAAAATGCGTTGATCCCGGCGATTGATCCGCCACACACTATTGCCCTCGCGCTGCACTATCCATAGGTTTTCTCGATCGATTGCCAGCGAGCGGGGACCAGCCAGAGGTTGCTCGACAGCCAGCCCGCCGTCGGTTGGAGACTTCTTTTCTCCCGTGCCGCAAACCGTCTTAATGATGCCGGTATTGAGATCGACGTGCCTTATCCGGTTATTGCCCAGGTCCGCAATGAACAGATCCTTTTCATCAACAGCCAGACTATATGCCTGGTTCATGGTTGCATCGCGAGCCGAGTTGCCATCGCCTGAAAAACCAACTTGGCCGGTCCCAGCAATCACGCTCCAGCGACCAGTTGCCGCCTCGATTTTCCCCACGCGGTGATTTTTCGTATCAGCGACAAAAATGTTGCCAGCCGAGTCAATCTGAATTTCATGGGGCTCGTTCATCATGACGTTCGTTGGATGCTCCCCTCCGACGCCCGAGATTCCTGCCTTGCCTGTACCAGCGATGCGCTCCAGGTGGCCATAGCTCGCATCCAAACGGTACAGCACGTGTTGATCGAAAGAGGCGATGATCAAACTACCATCCGCTTCGGGCTGTATACCGAATGGATTCGTTAGTGGCACTTCGAGCGCAGGGCCCTTTTCGCGCGCAGTCCCGGTCTGACCGTTGCCGGCAATCGTGCGAATCGATTTGGCCTGCGCCACCGCGTTTGTCACTCCCACGCAACAGACGGCGAGCAATGCACAAGAGAAAAACACCAACGGGAAAGTCTTAATTGGCAATGTCATAATTGGGCTTTGAAAAACAAACGACGGGATGAGATAGCGAGAAACCGCTCCGTTCTTTGTTATTGTAGCGAATTGCTGGCAATTCTCGCAGCTCACCTGCAATTCAAAGCACAAAAGTCGCAAATGCCGAATTCTTCAGCGATAGCATCACAAACCGTCGCGATTTTCTGCCCCGGTCACAACGATTCAAACCGATCGGCTAGAATCGGCGTAGACAGTTGGTGGTGGAAAATTAATCTGCGGGAGTTGAACTCTGTGAATTTGTTTCATATCGCGTGGCGCAACTTGCAACAGCGTGGGCTGGCATCCATTTTGACTATGCTCAGTATGTCGCTGGGAGTCGCGCTCGTCGTATTGGTGCTGGGAATTGGCTGGGTAATCACCGAGTCGTTCTCGCGCAACAGCAATGTGGGCTACAACTTGATCGTGGGTGCCAAAGGTGGCTCGTTACAACTCACACTCAATACCGTTTTTTATCTCAGCAAGCCGATCGAAGTCCTGCCCTACGAGGATTACTTGGAGTTTTTACCGGGGAACGGTCGGGCTGAAGAAATCGCATTGATCGGGGGACGCATCGCGGAGCCAGAACGCAAAGGCATCTACAGCTCGTATATGTCGGGCGGTTTTGCCATTCCAGTTTGTCTCGGTGACTATTTTGGCCCGTTTCGAGTCGTCGGCACCAAGCCTGAGTTCTTCGAAAAATTGCGATACGGTGAGCTGGGCGACCGTGAGTACACTTTTGCTGAAGGACGCAACTTCCAAGACTACAGCGCCGAACATGGCTATTTCGAAGCGGTCCTGGGATGGCAGGCGGCACGTCAAATGAACAAAAAGGTGGGCGACACTTTTAAGACAACCCACGGCGATCCCGAAGGCGAAGGACACGGTCAGGAGTTCACGATTGTGGGAATTGTCGCTCCCACGGGAACCCCAAACGATCGCGCGGCGTTTATTAACATGGAAGGCTTTTACCTAATGGAAGGTCACCAGCGTGTCTTCGAGGACAAAGCTAATCCGAATACTGCCAAGCAGGACGTTGATCGCTCCCAGCCTGTCGAGCAATCTCCTCGGCTAGAACTCGAGAAACGCGATATCACCGCGGTCTTGGTCAAACCGGGAAATGGAATGTTCGCCATGCACATGCAAGGAGCAATCAAGAAAAGCCTACGAGCGCAAGCCGCATCGCCCATCGAAGAAATTGGAAACCTGTTTTCCAACTTTGTGGACCCCGTGAAATACGCGCTGCTTGCTTTGACCGTCACTGTTTGTTTCGTCAGCGCCATCAGCATTTTGGTAAGCATCTATAACTCCATGAATGAGCGTAAACATGACATAGCGGTCATGCGCGCATTGGGCGCCCCCCGCGACAAGATATTAATGATCATCCTGATGGAATCTCTGCTAATCGCTCTTGGCGGCGGACTGCTTGGATGGTTGGCTGGTCACTCGATCGGCTACGCTTGCAACTCGTTGGTCGAGGATCGCACGGGTGTGCAGATCGGATTCTTAAATACGTTAACGGTCTATGAATGGGCACTTGTGCCAGGGTTGATTCTGTTGGCAACGTTAGCGGGAATCATCCCGGCGTTTGTTGCCTATCGAACCAACGTATCTCAAAACCTGGGAACTTGAAAATATCAGGGATTCCAAATCGACAGCGAACAGTCTTCCGAGGCTTCGGTATCCAAGCCCAAAAATTCTGAGTCCTTTGAATTCCAGTCGGTTGAACCGCGCAAACTGGCGCCAGTCGTTTTTTCGCGTTGGCCTGTTTTCGGCGATTTTCGCAAGAACCTTATCGCCAAGCGGCCCCTGGTGTGGTTTTCGCTGGCTGCGATCGCGGGTGTTAAGATATCGCCCTGCTTGCCAATTCCAGCTTGGGCAATGTTCGTCGCGATTATCAGTTGCATATTGATTAGCTGCGCACTACTGCGCCAAAACCTGACAACTTGGTCGAGTACTTTGGCATTGATGGCCGCCATGCTGTTTGGCGCCTACCTCGCGCTGATCAACGCACCACCAACGTCCGATTCGCTGTCTCCGATCGCCACGCGTCGGTCTGAGCCGGTCGCCGTACGTTGCCGTATACAGTCGGCAGCCATTTGGAAACCCAACCCCAATTATCGACCTCAAGATCCGCGCAGCGAGCGATGGCGCACGCAGTGGGATGTCCACTGCGAAAGTCTACGAGACGGGCAAAGCTGGAAGTCCATTGCCGCCAACTCCACCTTGAGCGTCGATGGGCGTATCGGCGACCTGTTGCCGGGAGACCATATCGAATTGCTGGGGGGATTGCGACGCATCCCCGCTCCCACCAACCCCGGTGCCTTCGATTTTGCAGGTCACTTCCAACTTGAATCCAAGTTTACCTCGCTAGAAGCCAAGTCCCGCGCTCAAATAAAGCTGCTCGCCACCACACCCCAATCGTCCCTAATGCGCTGGCGGGCACGGATGATAAGACAGGTCGATGCACTGCTTCATCGCTGGGTCGCGTTTGGGCAGGGACCACTAGCGGCGGCACTGGTTTTCGGCCAACGCGAACAAGTCGAGTGGGAAGACCAACAGGAACTCATGGCAACAGGCACGCTGCACTTGCTCGCAATCAGCGGCTTGCACGTCGAAATTGTCGCCGCCACGATACTACTGTTGACCGCCCCCTTTGCCCTGCGGAATTCAACCTTGTTGATCGCAATCGTATGTGTCTGCGGTGCCTACGCAATTCTTGCAGGCGGAAAACCTCCAGTATTGCGTGCCGTAATCGTAGTGACATCGTTTGCGTTGGCTCGAGTGCTTGGTCGACAAGCCCGACTGTCCAATATCCTCGGCTTAGCCGCGTTAGTGCTATTACTAAGTCAAGTCTCCAATGTGGATAACATTGGCGTGCAATTGTCGTTCATGGCAGTTGGGACGATTGGCGTATTCGTTCTCGACCAACGCCGCACGGCCGATCAACGCGAGGCACTGCAACACGTGATCGACCAAAGCCTTTCCAGATGGGGACGCTGGCGTACAACTCTCATCCGCTCCATGGGGCAAATGTGGCAGCTCAGCCTGTGGGTTTGGCTTTTCACATGCCCATTGATCTGGCTCAATTTCCACATCATCGCCCCGATCGCTATTCCGTTGAACGTGCTGATATCTCTGCCTCTGACCATTAGTCTGGTTGCGGGTCTGGTGACAGGACTATTCGGATGGATTCCGCCCATTGGTTGGTTGGGAGGAATGATCTGTGGGTTCGGTCTGAGTCTAATTGAGTGGATGGTAGGCACGAGCAAGGGATTGCCGGGCAGTCATCTTTGGCTACCAGCACCAAATGCATGGTGGATAATCGGATTCTACGCGATTGCGATACTTTGGCTGGCCATATTTGGACTGGCGCGCAATCGGTGGTTCCAGCTCGTATTGGCGGCATGGATTGTTGTCGGAGTTATTCCGCACACCTTCGGCCCGCGTGGTCTGCTAGGAAATCCCCTCAGCAAACGCAAACTAGATTCAACATCTGCCTCCATGCCGACCGCGTCCCAAGCGGATCAGCGCGATTTGCAATGTACATTCTTGGATGTTGGCCACGGAACATGTGTCATTATCGAGCTGCCCGATGGGAAAGTTTGGCTCTACGACGCGGGCCACTTAGGGTCTGCCGATCGCAGCCATCAGGAAATTGCGGCGGCGCTGTGGAGTTTACCCACAGCTCGCATCGACAAGCTATTGATTTCGCATGCCGACGCGGATCACTACAATGCGACTCAGGGGCTTAGCGAACGTTTTTCCATCGGAACGCTGGCGAGTACGGCACAATTCTGGCGAAGTCCGGATCCGGATGTTAATAGATTGCTCGAATCTCTCAGTGGAAGAATCGCCCAGGAGGAATTCAATGCAGGTAAGGAGGAAATCGCAAGTGAAGTGCACTTCCGCGTATTGCATCCCGCCCAAAACTGGTTTGCTTCGAGCGACAATGCCGCCAGCATGTGTTTGTTGCTCGAATACGCCGGCAAACGCGTACTACTACCGGGAGACCTGGAGGGAAGCGGCCTACTGGACCTAACACAACTTCCGCCCCGCCCCTGCCACGTGCTCATGGCTCCTCACCATGGTAGCACGACACTCGACCCAAGTGCGCTACTGACGTGGTGTCAGCCCAACTGGGTCGTAATCAGCGGAAACCATCGGGCAGACCGTCAGGAAGTAATCGACCAATATACTAGGCAAGCATCGCAAGTTGGCCTCACGTTTCGCGATGGCGCGATTCAAGTCCGCATCACCTCGGCCGGAGCACTCAGTGTTTGGCACTGGGAGCTTTCCAGCTGGCAACCCCTCCATCCGTAGCAGACTGCTCGAGGTCAACGCAGACGCTCTGCACAGCATGCTTCATTCACCGAGCGAGCTGTGCTGCTCATCGAGCGTTTCCAAATGTTGTTTCAACTGATTGCGTGCCCGAGACAGTCGACTGCGTACGGTACCGATGTTGATCCCCAAGAGATCAGCGATATCCTCGTAGGACATCTCCTGCATTTCCCGGAGTACAATAATCGTTCGGTGTTCTTCGCTTAGCAATTCGAGTGCCGCATGGACGAAACTGATTTGCTCGGCTCGGATCATCGGTTGGTCCGGCGCTTCCGAACGGTCCTCCGGGTCCGAACCAGTCAATTCTCGGCTCTGTTCAAGCGACAGTTGGTTGCGCTTTCGTCTACCTCGACTTAACGCGTTGTTGAACGCAATTCGATAAAGCCAAGTAAAGAACTGGCTGTTTCCTTGGAAGGTATCGAGCTTGATGTAGGCTTGTACGAAAGAATCCTGAACTACATCTTCGGTTTCATCGGGGCAACCAACGACTTGGAGCATGGCACAATACAGCCGCTCTTGAAAACGTTCAACCAGCTCGCCATAACTCTGGGCGTTTCCGTTGAGTGCATCGCGAATCAGATCTTCTTCCGGCTTCAATGGACCTGACTCGAACGAAATTGAAAAGTGAAATCAACGACGAGTGATGTGGACCGTCCCATAAAAACACAAACATTCGCGCGGTGGTTCGTAACCGACGTATGAACGAGGCATTACGTTACCAAAATCTGCCGCGCTCACGCTTTATCAAGTTGCGCAACTGGAATGCGGCAAACCCGGAAGTTGCGTATTGCAATGCATCACAAACCGAAGCGAGAGCGAAGGAACGACTTACGTCGTTTATACCGGGGCAATTGGTCCCCCGCTCACGCGTCGGGTTGTGAAAAACACTGCGAATCGTGAACCTCCATCGATGATCTGCGAATCCACAACTTCAAAAGCATAAGCGGCGAATTAAGTCGAGCTTACGGAATCCTTAGCTGGTCCCGCGCTCGCAATTCCGCGTAGGATGTTGCGTTATTAACGAACAGGCCTTACCAGTATAATTCTAGTGCTTCGATCAAAAGTCAAATACCTGCCCCAAAAAAAACGGCGCAGTTTTTTAGCTGCGCCGGTCTAAAAAGTCTAGCACCTGAGCGTGATTAGAACCCAATGCGAAGCTGAACGCGAGGCAGTGTTTGCGGGTGATAGCCGTAATTGGTATAGCCACCGCCCAATCCATAAGGCACGGCTGGCGCAAAGCCTCCCGAGTAATAGGTGCTGCGACTAACGCTGATACCGGGCGATCCGTAATAACTTCCGTAGCCGTAACTGCTGCCATACCCGGGGCTAGCCAAGCCATAGCTGGGTGCATAGCCAACACCATAGCGGCTTTGGTACCCATGTCCAGGGTGGCTGTGGCAGTGTGGAGCTGGTGCTCCATACCCGTACCCGTACCCGTGCTGAGCATGCGCCTTTGGATTGCTAGTTCCAGTTAAAGTAAGCCGCAGTACCATGCAAGAAATGAGCATCCATTTGGACATTTGATCCACCTTCGAGAAAGAGCCTGTTCACCGTCAGGAGGCCTTCCACCACGGTTGGGTCTGACGTGCAGAATAACTCTGTAACAAATGGCGTGCCGAAACGCTTTAGATTTCTCGCGGCAAAACTGGAGTGGCCAATTTTTGGCAAAACGGGTGGGGGATTTCTAGCGTTGCGTTGAATGGGTAAGCCGCGATTATCTCGAGGACGCCCCGAAAAAATTCCGGCGATTTGCATGAGGCGGTTAGGTGGACAATCCACTATACGGATCGCTCAAACCGTGCAGGCCGAGAAGTCATAGTGATACAGAATGGCTGTCACCTAAACAACAAGAGCCGGCTTTCGCCAGCTCTTGTCTATAGGTGTTAAACAACACTTTGATCCGTTTTAGCGGTTCGACTCTGCGTTTGAATTGCCGACGCGTGCCGTCCCCTGTCCAGAGCTAACACTAAAGTCGCTTGGTACGGCAGGAGCCTGACCGTTGCTGCCCATTAGCAAACTGCCAAATTCCCAGCCGCTATCCGTGGTGCGAACCATCATTCCGCCAGGCTGCAGGAAATGCGAGATTTGATCGTAGGGCGGCAGCTTCGTGCCACTCAGCTTCTGCTCCTTAATGCGCATCTCCGTTTCGTTCTGCAGCAAGCGATCGAGAATGCTAGCCAGCATACTCTGAGATTGCATTAACTTTCCTTCGCGAAACAATTCATATTGGACGCGATACGCTAATTTTGACCTGACAATCTGCCAAGCGCAGGCTGCGTCGCCACCGAAATGTTGAGAGACAGCAGCCATCACCCGCTCGTAGTCCTGGTCATCCAACAACGGCGATCGCGATGTTTTGTTGGCTTGCACAATTGCGTCGGTAATCATCTCTGCATGCGAAGCAAACATGAGATACTCGCCCACAACGGTGATTGCCCAATTGCTGAGCCAAGGCTGAGGCTCCTCGCCCGTGTTGGCTGCCGGCGCACCAAAGTCATTTCCAAAGTCGGCACCTAGGTCGACAACATCCTCGTCCTCGCGATGGACGACTTTCCATATACGATGTCCCTCGAATTCGACCAGCTCTGCATCCGGTTCGATACTCATGGCACGATCCAGAACTTTGGTCATTGCGGCAGCAGCAGCCGCGTTGGTCAGCCGCACTGCGATCAGGTTACGACGCGAATCCACATCGGCTTGTCCAGCTTTACTATCCGCAACCGAGTAGATATCGCTGGTAATGTGCGGAAGTACTTCCTTTTCAATGTCAACACGTGGGCCGTTGGGGTCGACCTTGATGCCTTCAATCACTTCATGGAACACTCCCGGCGTGCCCGCCAGTTCATCCACCAAACCTTCGGTTTTCCAGAATGCCTGTTTCGCGTTCCAATTGGTAGCGAGCAGCGAGGAAATACCATTACCGATGAAGTTCGGAACCGTTTGGGTCACATTGTTCGGGAAGTCGAGAACCGCAGCCGATTTGGGCAATGGCTGTTGGGCAAGAACGTAACCACGATGAGCCATGTCGAGCTTTTCTAGGCCAAACGCAACTTCGCCGCATATACATTTGATTGCACCGAATCCTTGATTCTGGAGCACTGCCAGCATATCCGTAGAGTTACTCTTGGATCGCTTTCCACCCACAGCCCTCAAAACGCGAGCAAACCCCAGCGGTCGCACAAAGTACTCAACTTGGGCTTGGCCGCTGATCTTCGCTTTGAGCCGCCCGGCCACAAAATCGGCATCCTGAGCAATTACTTTGCCAGGCAGCTGCTCGCCGTGAATTCGCGAGATAATTTCCTTCATGAGCGGCTCATCGTCAGTTGAGATAAACTGTCCTTTGGCAATCGCATAGTAACTATCCTCAGACAACAGCGAATCGGCCCGCTTGGGCAATGTGTATTTAGTAATGCTCACCCCTGCATGCGACAACAGTGTTTTGGTTGCTTGCCGGCCGGTAAGCTCTGTATCTATCTTGGCCAGCAATTTGTTGTTGTCATCAATGTCTGCGATCAGCGCCATGGCGTAGGGCTTTCGGGGCACTGCTGGTAACTCCATCCAAGCCAATGCAATTTGCCCCGTGGAGAAATTGCCGAGATCTTCGGGCTTAACGTTTAGTCGCCAACCGGCATCTACCAACCGCTTCTCGATTTCCTGCCGCTGCTCCTTGAAAAATGGCGCAACCGCTGCATCCTGGGTTAGGGCGTGCAACTCGGTACGTTCCCATTGCTCCGCCAAGCGGTCACCATTGGGGATCCATACCACTGCCTGCGCGGAGTCGGGAAAAAGTTCGTAGGCCGATTTATTCTGGGCATAGCCCTGATTAGCCGCGACCAAAGCCACGGCTAGCGTGCAGAAAACACGCGTTGATGAGCGGAACATATTTGTATCGATCTCCTTGTTTCGTTTACATCCTTGCATACTTGCCACCCTAGATCGAACTGTGCTGACCTAACGATGTGAAGATTTGCGGGTAATCTTAACCCATGCAGCATTTCAGGGAAAAGGCGTTTTGCCTACCATATTCCCCCAAACCCGTTTTTTTCCGGGCTCCGCAAATACTACCCAAACCCCCATTCCTCTCGAGATCTGATGCATGCCTTGTGCCGATGGACGCAAACAGTGCAAACCGTAAGATTATGACTATGGACGTCTACTCGGCTGAAAATCTTTCTCACGACCCAATCCATGGGTATATTGGATTCGTCGCTTCAGGCGGCATTACGGCACACGAAGTCTGCGAAAGAGACATAATTGACCATCCCTGGGTGCAGCGGATGCGGCAAATCCGGCATTTACAGTCCGCTTGGTGGGTTTTCCCTTCGGCAGAGCACAGCCGTTTCCAGCACATATTGGGGGTAATGCATCTCGCCAGCCTGGCGGTCAACCGACTTTACGACTCGTTGCACGAGGTGGACCCCACTGTGCCACCGAAGCCGATTGTGGACGGTTTAATGCGGATGGCTGGACTTCTGCACGATGTGGGACATGGTCCATTCGGCCAATTTTTTGACGCTCACTACCTATCGCATTTCGGTTTAACGCACGAAAGTCTCGGCGCTTTAATTATTCAACAGGAATTGTCCGAATTGCTGGCTCGGTTACGCCGTTCGCCTGCTGGCCAATTCCCCACAGACTTGAACCTCCGAGCAAAACAGATTGCCTGGCTCATTCAGCGTCCGACCAAATCGGAGCCGATCGACGAAAACCCGCGCTGGATGCATTTGCTCCGAAGTTTGTTCTGTGGCATTTATACGAATGATAACATGGACTTCGTTCTGCGCGACGCGTTCATGACCGGTCTCAATCCACGGGCTTTCGACCTGCAGCGAATTTTGCACTACAGTTGGTTCACTTCTCATGGCCTTACCATCCATGACCGTGGAATGCCCGCATTGGTACATTTCATGTCGATGAAAGCCGAATTGTTTCGGAGCGTCTACTTTCATCGAACAGTTCGCGCCATTGACTTGGAGTTGGCCGAGTTGTTCCGCGTCAGTCGACAGCATCTTTTTCCGGGCGATCCCAGCCAGCATCTAGCCCACTACCTTGATTTCACAGAGTTTTCATTGCTGACCGATGTGCGGCGCTGGTCTACCAGTCGCAATCCTGCACTGCACAGCATTGGAAAACGGTGGCAAGCCTGGCTCAATCGACGAGTCCCCTGGATCATGATCTGTCAACGCAATCTGAGCTTTGGCGAAGATCAATCGGAGAGTAGTTCCGTGTTTTCCAGCTCAAAGATATTGTCTGAGTGCATTCGCGAGCGGCTGCCCAAGAATTTGAAAGACCTACCGTTCCAAGTGGATTTGGCGCGGCATATCCACCGTCCTCATACCGTCGGTGCCACTGCGGGCTTGAACTATTACTACGAATCATCGTCCAATCGCATTCGACCATTAACCACGCATGGACTGTATCGCAAACTTCCGGTGAGTCATACGATTGCCCGCGTCTATGCGCAGGATTTACAGCACGAGTCGTTGATATCATCGATACTTGATGAGATAACTGGTTTGCATATCGAAGATGACATGACCAACATGTAGAAGCTCGCTGGGCCACACTCGCGATCGTAGTTCCTGCC
>JBGSTP010000341.1:0-12730 GCA_041736515.1 Pirellulaceae bacterium | reverse complement strand
GCCCGCCGCATAGACTTGTGTCGGGAGATCCACCTCGACTCTGTGCCTCGACATTGGGCGGGATGGGCCAGCGGAGGATTTCAAGCATCATCTGCGCCGGAATTCCAATCGGTAAGACTGCAATCTCTCCAAACCGCGATGCCGCAGCTGGCTGCCCCATCGCAGGCTTTTTACACACGAAAGTTAATGTCGCAGCGGCGTGAAAATAGCACTCGCCAATTGCTCCGGTTTCCGCATCCACTCCCGTCGGAACATCGATGGCCAAGCGAAACGCTGGCATTCGATTGGCCACCTCGATCCACTGGTCAAGCGGCCCGCGTGGACTGCCGCGCGATCCCGTTCCGAGCAATGCATCCACGATCACCGCGGACTCTGCGATAGCTTGCTCCATCGCCGCAGGGAAGGGCTCCAGTAATTCTTCAACCGGTATGCCTGCTGCGGTTGTCAATACTCGGTAATTGGACTGTGCATCCTTGGATAGCTGGCTTGTCGGTCCGTACAATACGACCCTGCACGGCCAGCCAATGTTGGTGAGATGCCTGGCCATAGCCAATCCATCGCCACCATTGTTTCCGCGACCACACAGAATTGTGGTTAGCTGCGGTGTTACAAACTTCTCCCGCAACCACGCCACACAACCGATTGCCGCATTTTCCATCAACACCAACGAATCCATGCCATACTTTTCGATCGCCAATCGGTCGACAGCCCGCAATTGCTCCACCGACAATAGATGATGCGACAATCGCTCCCAAGCGTGCAAAAATTCGGTCATTGATGTGCGCTTCCGAAAAAACTAAGCAACTTGCCGACCATGCAACTGGTCAGCGCGGCTGTGTGACAGCCGAATGACGGCGGGTACCAAAGTCAACGATATCAGGGTCGCACCAGTAACACCGGCGCCAATCGCTACTGCCAAGGGAGGCCAAAATCCACCACCGCTGAGCAACAGCGGAAAGAAGCCGACAACTGTCGTGGCTGTCGTGGCCAACACATGACGCGTCACTTCCAGCACCCTCTCGACGGTAGCCGAGACACTGCCCGTGCGAACCTCTGGATCAGCCGAGAGCGCGGAAACCACAACAATGGAATCGTTAATGGCTATGCCCATCAGTCCCATGGTGCCAATGATCGCCATGAAGCCAAAGGGATAGGAAAATAGCCAAAGCGATCCCATCCCTAGACCGATACTCAATGTGGCTACTAAGCCTATCAACATCATCAAACGAAACGAACCTAAGGCCAGCACCAACGATGCAATCATGCCTACAACCAGGACCGACACATTGGCCATAAGTCGATCGACGGCCGCATCGCGCTCCGACGCTTCTCCACCGTCTTCGATCGAGAACCCTGGTGGAAGCGATGCCGCTTGGGACGCGATCCTGGCCTTAAACTCTTTCAATACTCGCGAGGGCAAAGTACCCGCGGTGATGAATGCCTGAACCTCATTGATCCTCCGTCCGTTATAGCGTGAGATTACCGCTCGTTGCGGAGCCAACTCGATGGAAGCCACGCTTCCCACTGGAATCGCCTGCGAAATTTGCGAATTCTCTTGCTCGCTCGCGCGCCCGACAGAAGAGTTCACGAACAAGCCAGCCGAGTGTAGATCTTCAATGGACCTTCGCTTCTGACCAGCGACGCGCACGCGGACTGGTATCTCCTCGACCTCTTCGATAATGGAGCCAGCTTGTACGCCCTCTAGTTGCGCAAACAACTGCTGCGCCAGGTCGGCGTCCGAAAGGCCTACCCAACTCGCTTGCCTGGATTCAACTTCTAATGCAGCTACAGGACGGAAATCGCTGAGTGCCGTTCGCACATGAAGGACGTCCGGAATGTCGGTAGCAATCGCCCGCAACTGCTCGCCAAGATCTTGCAGACGTTCCAGGTCCGTTCCATACAAACGGATCTCCACGGGCGCATCGAAGGGAGGCCCCTGTTCCAGTTGCCGTACCAGCAGTCGCGCATCGGGAAAAGACCGGTCGAGCCGAGTTTGCATGTCGCGTATCAGCTCCAGGCAGTTGGCGTTATTGTCCAAGGTAACTATCGCTTGCGCGTAATTCGGGCTATTCTTGCGACGGGCTATGATGTTGTAGTAGAACGGCGGCGCACTTTCACCCAAGAACCAAGCCGTATGCTCAACCCGCGGTTGCTCCAAAAGTAATTGATCGACCGATCTGGCTACTTCCTCTGTTCGACTGAGCGAACTTCCCGGTGACATCTCCAGCTCGACATAGAACTGGTCGCGATCGGCCGGAGGAAAAAACTGCTCATTCAACTGCGTCGCCGCGACAAAACCACAGATCGGCAGGAACAACCCTAGGCTAATCCCCAGCCAAGGGCGACTGACGACCAGCGTTAGAAATCGGGTGTACGATCGCGTAACCAGCGGCACGGCAATGCCGCGCTGCCAGGCGGAATGAGCCACCGACGAAGTTGACTTCGCCGGGCGATGGAACATGGCCGCCGTAGCTGGCAACACAGTCGTCGCCAACAGGAACGAACTAAAAATGGCCAGCATAACAGTGACTGCGATGGAACCCACAAACTCTCCCGCTGGCCCTTCCATCAGCGCGATTGGGGCGAACGCTAAAGCTGTCGTCACCGTCGATGCCAACAAGGGTGCAAAAAGTCGAGAAACCATATCGCGCACAGCGGCCGCGGCAGAAAACCCGCGACTGAAGCTAATGTCAATCTCGTCGGCAGCAATGATCGCGTTGTCGATCAACAGCCCCATAGCGATAATCAATCCCGTTATCGACATCTGATGAATGGGAATGCCTAGAAACCGCATGCCAGCAATGACCATTAATGCCGCCACCGGCAAAGTAGCAGTAACGAGCAGAGCGTTTCTCCAGCCCATGAATAACAGCGTTACTATGCCCACAGCAATGACCCCGAGCAGTAAATTCCTGGCGAGAGTGGCCATGCGTTCGTTGACGTAACTGTCCTGTTGCATCACGATTTCGAGTTCCACGCCCGTTGGCATTCGTTGCTGAAACCCAGCGATAACTGCCCGCGCCGCGTCAGCCCACTGGTCAATCCGGTACTCCGGCCGCAGCATGACACTGACCACCACTGCCGGTCGACCATCGATGATCGCTTTGGAAGCAACGGGCTCAGGAGTCGAGCGTCGCACGGTGGCAAGATCGCTCAAACGCAGGGTTTGCCCTGGATTTTCCGAACGCAGAGTCGTACTGAGAATATCTTCGAGTGTGCGAAATTGATTGTTCAATTCAACCACTATTTCCGTTGCTTGCCCATGGAGCACTCCAGCGGATGTTTTGACGTCGCCCATCGCTAGCTGTGCCGCGATTGCGCTCGCGGCCAGGCCGACAGCAGCAGCGCGATCCGCGTCGATCTCGACGATGATTTCCTCCAGCGGATCTCCAAACAGATCAACGGCCTTCGTACCCGAGATAGCGAACAATTCGTCTTTTAACTGCCGCGCCAAGCGTCGCATGACTCCGTCGGCCACAGGTTCGTCTCCCAGCCAAACGACGGCGCCAATCCAGGCATAGGCGGCTATGTCGAGCTCATTGAACTGGGGTCGCGCGGCACCAGGTGGCAGAGTACTAATCGAATCCTCCAACTTTCCACGAATGGCGGACCACACAGGATCCGTGTCGGTGATTTCGTCGCGTAGTTCGATAGAGATGAACGACGAGCCCGCTTGGCTCTGAGAGCGCATGCGCTTGATCTCGGAGATGTCGAGGAGTTTATCCTCTATCTTTTCTGTCACCAACGCTTCTACTCGACTCGCGTCCGCGCCGGGAAAGACAGTGGTGATCGTAGCGGCGCGTTGAGTGAGCAGCGGATCCTCCATCCGCGGCAAGACCAGCAGGGAAGTTGCCCCAGACGCGATAGCCAACAGAAGGGTCAGCGCTATCAGCCGTCGGTCGCTGTAAAAGCGGACAGCCAAATTTGCAGAAAAACTTGCTCTTTCCAAGGTTGGACCCGTCCTGCAGTATTGCTAATTCGATAAGAAACCTTCGCTTCGCCCCACCCGAGAATCATCGTCATCGCTACGTGACACGCTTTGCCCGGCTACCAGTCGATGTACGCCTTCGATGACAATCTGGTCCGTTGCGCTGACCGGCCCGCGAATTTCCGCCCACGTACCCTGCGAACGTAACATTTCGACGGGACGCCGCTCGATAACGTGGGTGGCTGCCGTTTCGTCTGTAGCCGAGTTCGGCTTTGGAACCGCAACAAACACGGCCCACAATCCCCGCTCGCCAGCCGTCAATGCCGCGGTTGGAATCCAATACCCTTGCGCGGCCACTCGAGTCTTCAGCCGCACATTCACGGCTGCACCGACGGCTACTTGCCGACTTTCCGATTGCCCCAACTCCAATACGAGCTCTCGAGTTCGAGTGGCCAATTGAATCGCCGGAGCAAGCCGCGCCATGGTAGCTGGAAATTCAATGCCCTCTTGCGATACAAGAATGGCTCCCTCGATCAGGTTTTCAGCTAGATCGGGCGGCACGCCCAGGTGAACCTCCAGCCGTCCCGTCTCTACGATTTCCAGCAGAGGTTGACCGGGAGAAACAATGGCTCCTTCGTCTACCCAGCGAGCTTGCACATGGCCGTCATACGGTGCAACAATTTGTTTCTCTTCCAGCTGAATATCAAGTGCCTTAAGCTGTGCGGCCAAGCCATCAAGCACCGCTCTTTGGGCGGCTAACTGTTCCTCTCGTGTCCCCTCTCGCAGCAACTCGAGTGACTTTTCTGCTGAGCTCAGTTGAGCCTCGATGGCTTGCGTTCGAAAACTATTCTCATCGAGCTCCTGCGCGGAAATAGCTGCTGAGTCGCGTAGGTTCTCGGTGCGACTGAAGTTGGATTGTTGCAACTCAGTCAACGAGCGCAATTCGCGAACGCGGGCTTCACTTTGCTCAATGTCCTGCCGCCGCGGTCCATTGTGCAATTCGCTGAGCAAAGCTGCGGCGGCAGCCATGTTGGCGGCAATGATGTCGCGTTGCGCTTGGAGTTGCTCGCGATCGAGGCGGACTAACATTTGTCCCGCAAGTACTTTATCGCCCAGATCGACGTCCAACTGCTCCACCCGCCCCAGTGCCTTTGCAGCTAATTGCGTGGTGCGACGGGCCGACACGATACCGGTGAACTCCTGAGTAAGAAAGCTGGGCCCCGCATGAGAAATCTCGCGAGTCGCCACCAACAACGGCCGTGCGGACGGCAATCCGTGCACCGGCGAATTTGTGGCAGCATGGAACAAACTGCGACCCGTCGAGATTGCGATCGCGACAGCGAACAGGCCCACGAGCGTAAGCGCCACCGCGCCGTGTCGCCGCGTCAATAAATGACGCTGAGTCAATTTCGCTTCAAAAAAACGCCCTTGTTTCGCATCGCTATTGTGCGACATGTTGCATCACCCTTTCTGCCATTTCGTCCATCATGCGATCAGCTTGCTCAAATGGCATAGGCTGCTTCCAATTGTAGCCATTCATCAAGGTCCAACCATGAAAGCGAATTGCCCGCACGGGATTCACCACGCCGATATCCGGTAGGGAAGGACTGGTCGCGATTAGCGCGTGACTGCCATAGGTCAACGCCCAAAACCCAAACACGAATTCCTCGGCAGTCATCTGCGGTAACTCCAAGTCTCCGCCTGCTACAGCGTCTCGAACGACCCCAGCGACCACCCCCATCGCCCGCAATTCACAATTGCGTATGATTTCCTGACGTTTTGGCGATGCTTTCTCCCAAATCATCGCATTCCGCAACATCTGCTCGACGGCGAAATGCTCCGCACACTGCAGCGCGTACCGCTCGCAAGCACAGCCGATGGCCATCATCCGCTCGCGAGAATTAGCACTCATCAGGGCAGCTTTTTCGAACAGAGTTCTGCGCAGTTCGAGCGATTCGATGGCCAGCGCCACCACAATCTCCTCCTTGTTCGGAAAGTGATTGTAAAGTGTGCCCTTGGCATACTCCATTTGACCCGCTAGACGATCCATACTTAGCGCTGAATAGCCCTCTTCCACCAATATAGGGCGGGCTAACGCGAGAATTTGCCGCTCGCGTTCGAGAATTTCACGTTGCTTCCGAGTCAAACCTTCCATGAAGTCAATTATTGACAAAGCGTCAAAAAAATCAAGCCCTGTCGTCTTTGATGCAGAATTCTCGATAGATGGCTATGGAGCCGCTAACGCAGCGCGGATAAACGCCGGGCGATTGGTCGTGATGCCGACCGCACCCAACTCCCTAAAGAACTTTGCGTCCTCTGGCTCATCCACCGTCCACACATGAAATTCTCGCAACCCGCGCGACTTTAGCTCTGAAATAAATTCGCGATCTACGACCGCTCGTTGGCCTTGGGTACCCAGACCATCCGCCTTGCACTCGCTCAACGTCTTGGCGATGGTTTCGAGCGTTGGAGTCCACGCACCAGTCGCTTTATCCTGCTTGTAGCCGGTCAACCAGTGCGCCCGCACGTTGGGCAACAGCTCCTTCGACTTGGCGATCGTTGCACTATCAAAAGCAATAATTAACAGGTTAGCTCGATCCAGTTTCGATGCATTTATTTGTTCTACCAACAGGGGAACTATTTCTGGACCTGTCTTGAGCTCAATGACAAATAGTTTTCCAGTCGGTATACAATTCGCAACATCGGCAAACGTCGGTAGCGGCTCGCCGCGAAACTTCTCGTCTTTCCAGGAACCGTACTCCAGCTGCTTCAGCTCCGCCAGCGAACTTTGCGACACGCGCAATTCGCGTCCGCCGGTGCGCTGGGTGTCCTTGTCATGAATGCATACGATCTGATGGTCGGTAGTAAAGTAGAAATCGCCTTCCACACCATCCGCATGCTGATTCCAAGCCTCGCGAAACGCAGATATTGTATTTTCAGGCGCATCCGCCGATGCACCGCGATGTCCAACAATCATTTGACAGTGTCCGGTGTTAATAAGCGTCCCCTGGAGCAACCCAACTTGAATGATCCCCAGTTGGAACAATAAGCGCAAGCACAGTTTAGCAATTCGTGGTTGTTTCATTTCATTGACCTTAAGTTTTAGGTTAACAATACACTCATAGTAGCTAGCTTCAGAGGGTGAATTTGCACACAATGCTCGAAACAATTCAATTCCACTCACCTTCCTCAACCAAGAGACCAGCATGCGTCCGCTTTTCGTAGGCATCTCAATTTCTCTTCTGCTGTTAAGTGTGCTCGTCGCATTCGTCTATCCGGGTCTGTTATGGGGCTGGGTCGTCCTAGGGCCGTTGATGGGCTTGGGAGTCTATGATTACTTTCAGACTTCGCATTCGATTCCACGAAATTTTCCCTTAATTGGACGCATGCGGTACCTGATGGAGCTCATTCGGCCTGAAATTTATCAATACTTCATTGAGAGCGATACCGAGGGTGTGCCCTTTGACCGGGATCAACGATCGCTCGTATACCAGCGATCAAAGAAAGTCCGCGACACTGTGCCATTCGGTACGAAAGAGGATGTTTATGCGACCGGCTACGAGTGGGTCAACCACTCCATGGCCCCCCAGGAGCATCACCCACAGGATATGCGAGTGCTGATTGGGGGAAAGAATTGCGCTCAACCCTACTCAGCCAGCCTGCTGAATATTTCGGCGATGAGTTACGGATCGCTGAGCGCCAATGCAGTGCTGGCGCTGAGTCAAGGTGCCAAACTCGGCAACTTCGCTCACAATACCGGCGAGGGCGGTATCAGCCCCTATCACCTCGAGGGCGGAGGAGACTTGATTTGGCAAGTCGGCACCGGCTATTTCGGCTGTCGATTAGAGAATGGTCGCTTCTGCAAGGATCTATTTCGTGAGAATGCCAGCCGATCGAACGTAAAGATGATCGAATTGAAGCTGTCGCAAGGAGCGAAACCGGGACACGGTGGAATTCTGCCCGCCGCCAAAGTCACCGCAGAAATTGCGGCTATCCGACACGTGCCCATGGGACGCGATGTTATTTCTCCGCCTGGTCATTCCGCCTTTAGCACTCCCATCGAATTGTTGCAATTCGTTGCTCACTTGCGTGAACTCAGCGGCGGCAAGCCCGTTGGTTTCAAGCTGTGCGTCGGCAAACGCCGCGAGTTCCTGGCCGTTTGCAAGGCAATGGTAAAAACAGGCATTACACCCGACTACATTGCCGTTGATGGCGGTGAAGGTGGAACCGGAGCCGCTCCCCTGGAATTCTCCAACCATATCGGCGCACCCTTGTACGAAGGCTTAATATTTGTACACAATGCTCTGGTCGGCTTCGCGCTGCGAGACAAAATCTGCGTCCTGACCAGCGGCAAAGTAACCAGCGGATTTGCCATGTTAAAGCTGCTGGCCGTCGGTGCCGACGCGTGCTACTCAGCTCGCGGCATGATGCTCGCCCTGGGGTGTATCCAAGCACTCAAATGCAACAGCAATCACTGCCCTGTCGGCGTAGCCACCCAGAACAAACACCTAATGGCCGGCCTGGTCCCGGAGAAGAAATGCGTCCGAGTTGCCAACTTTCACCAGCAGACGATTGCCAGCCTCTGTGAAATGCTGGGAGCCGTGGGGGTCGCCAAAGCCGAGGACTTAAGACCCTGGCACATCATGCACCGGATTTCCGCCACAGAGACCAAACACTACGGCGAACTGTACGAATACCTCAACAACGGGGCGCTGCTCCACGACCCGCTACCCGAAAGCTTTCGACGCGCCTGCAACGCTGCCACCCCAGAATCCTTCGCCCATGCCTAGCGTTCCCTTGTCGCTAGCAGTCCCCGCCACTGTCGCCAGACGGTGGACACACAATGATGAATCCCCAACCGCTTGGCAGCTGCCGAGCAGTTGGAGATTCAGGAAATTAACGTTGCAGACGCAGGCACGGCGGACACAGCACTCGACCCGGTCGGTATAGGTTCTTCGCGAGCACAGTTTCACTTCTAAGCGCAAGTTGTCTCGGATGTAGATTTAGCAACGACTACTCAATACGAACCCTTAGAAAAGCTAATTCATCAATCAGACACAACTAATAATTGGTCGCCGGGTGGTTTACTGCCACCTGGTGACTGATCACTTGCGCTTTCTTTTGATTCACCGTTACAGATCGCAAAGCAATTTGCATCCGTTTCCCTACGACGCCCGGAAAATCAATCAAGTAAACCAAATTGTCTTTGATTGGAAAGGTCCACTCGTGTTCTAGTATCTGCAAGTCGGGCTTCCCAAGCGGAACCCTGGTACCTGCGATTGTGATTGCACCGAGCCGCGTGCCTCCGATCATTCGGGCCCAAAACCTCAGGTGTGCTTGATTCCCCTGAGGTGTTGTTGTCACGACAAAGTCGATACGCATCCCAAGGTCATCGTTGGGCTTGAACCGCTTTAGCTGCTTATCCCTATCTATGTAACAAACTTCTGCTCGACTGAATGAATCGTCTGTACCAGGCTTCCGAAGACGGAGTGAAACGTTCCCTTGCTCGTGATCTTCCCCTCGCAATCTTCGCACCATTGGTCCCAATTAACACCACTCAGACGAATATTTGAGTGTTTGTCAACTTCGAAGGGCTTCCGATATTCAGCGACGATAAAATCGGCGATAAACGTTTTTCCTTCATTAACGTTAGGCTGTTGCGAATACAACGACGCCTGAAAAAGTAGCATTAGCACCAACACAATCGAATTCTTCATTATCATTGCTCGCTCAACTTGAGGTGACTGAAAAACCCTATCAGATCAAATCGCCTGAACAAATGGCAAAACCACACCACATCTTCCGGGTGGATTGGGTCGAGAAATTGCGAAGCCCCAAATTTGTGCAAGCAACCGAGCTGGCACCCAACTACAACTGCTCGAACAGGGCAGATGCAACAGCAAAAACCCCGACAGCAGCGGGGCTACGCTCACTTTCGCAAGCCCTCGCCCTCAGTCCAGAGCGCTGCACCCAACGCATCGCGCAGCGGATCGAAGCCATCCGGCGAAAGACCAAGATGCAAGTGCTTTCTCCATCCCTCTGCCAGCTTAAATCGTCCGCTCATACTCCCAACCTGTGCGTTCAGCTCTTCCATCGTTGTCAAATACGAACTCAACCCCTGCGTCGCATCAAGCCATTCATTTTGACTGGCGTGTGCGGCCAGCAGCTCGCGTTTGCGGACGATCAAGTCGGTTACGTCCACAAAATGCGTCGGGACCACGAGTTCGCCCAGCGGCGTTTGGTTCCCATGAGGTTGAGCATGGTACACTGCTACCGGACCGTCGTAAGATTCGATGGGTGGTGACGTCCCGTAATGGGGCATGGCACGACTGAACGCGCCACCTACAGCTAAACGCGCCGCGTTCTGGTGGTCCTCCATGTAGTCGACCAGGGCATGAGTCAAAACGATGGTCGGGCGGGCGCGCCGCACCACGGCAGCCACTTGGCTGAGCGTCTGGCGCGTCACGAAGATGTCGAGATCATCGCAAATTGGCGGATGGAACACAGCCGACATCAGTTCGGCAGATCGCTGTGCCTCGCTTAACCGAACGGCTGCACATTGCTCTCGATTGAGAGTCTTTGAACCATAACAGCCATTGGCCACGTTGAACACGTGGACTTGCCAGCCGCGTCGCGACAACTGGAGCAAAGTCCCCGACATCACAAATTCAATATCATCCGGGTGCGCTGCGATAGCCAAGACCGACGGCATGCTCCACTCCATTCAATTGACTATCGTATTCCAACTACAATGGCACCAATTAGCGTTGGACTCGCGCCGATCCACCGGAGGCGAGCGCTTCGACTTCCGGCAACTTTGCCATGGAGACGTCGCCGGTGAACGTTGTCAGCAGGGCGCCGTGCGCCCAGCCCAAACGCAGTGCCTGCTCTGGGTCTTTGCCCGACAACATGCCGTAAATTAGCCCCGCCGCAAAACCATCGCCACCGCCAATGCGGCAAATCACATCCAGGCTCATCGTAGGACTTACATAGCGTTTGCCATCGTACCACACAACGGCAGCCCAATCGTGACGGTTGGTGGAGTGAACCTCCCGCAGCGTGGTCGCGACCAGCTTCACGTTCGGGAACTTCTCAACAACCTGTTCGATCATCCCAAAGAATTGATTGGGATCGAGTTTCGATTTGCTTTCAACGTCCTGGCCCTTCATCCCCAAACCTTTTTGCAGGTCTTCTTCATTACCGATGAGCACATCGCAATGCGAAGCAATTTTGCGGCACATTTCTTGGCCCTTTTCTTCGCTGCCAATCGTCTTCCATAGCTTTGCGCGGTAATTCAAATCGAACGAGGTCACCGTGCCGGCGGCCTGCGCAGCCTGCATGCCATCTACGATCAATTCAGACGTTGTAGGGGATAGTGCCGCGAAGATACCACCGGAATGAAACCACTTGACGCCATCGGCGAAAATCTTTTTCCAATCGAAATCGCCGGGCTTGAGCATCGCGCCGGCTTCGTTGGCACGATTGTAGAACACGACTGGTGCTCGCACGCCATGTCCACGGTCACTGTACACAGTAGCCATATTTGGGCCGCGCACGCCGTCATGCTCGAACCACTTGTAAAAAGGTTTTACGCCAGCTTCACGCACGGCTCGTTGAATGATTTCGCCAACACCGTAGTTCACCATCGCCGTGGCCACACCGGTCTTCAAACCAAAACAATCTGACAAATTCGCCGCCACATTGTATTCACCGCCGGACACATGCACTTCAAAGGAGCGCGCCTTGCGGAAGGGAATGGTGCCTGGATCAAGTCGATGCACCAGAGCACCTAGCGACAGGAAATCGAGTTCTGCGTCTTGCTTGATATTGAGCTTGGTCATAACAGCGCCTTTTTGGGGTTAGTAGTTCGAGTGAATTGTTTTAAAAAGAAGAAGTTTGTGGAAGGAACGGAAGATTGCCTTGGGCTTAAGCGGAGCAAGCATTAGATCGTGACCGAGGAAAAACCGCCGTCGACGACAATGTTCTGGCCGGTAACGAACGAAGAAGCTGCTTGCGAAGCCAACCAGCAGACCGCGCCGCCCAGCTCCTTGGCATCTCCAAATCGCGCCATCGGCGTATGTCCAATGATCTGGCTCCCCCGAGCCGAGAGCGAGCCGTCTTCGTTATAAAGTAGCGCTCGATTTTGTTCCGCCGGGAAGAAGCCTGGGCTAATCGCATTGACGCGCACACCCGTCGTAGCCCACTCGCGCGCCAAGAACTGAGTCAGATTGATCACCGCAGCCTTCGAGGCGGAGTACGCAACCACGCGAGACAAAGGGATCATTCCGGACATCGATGCAATATTGATAATACTGCCCTTGCCAGCTGCCACCATGGTTTCGCCGAATACTTGGCTGGGCAGCAACACGCCACCCACCAAATTCAGATCGAACACGTCGCGCCATGCGTCGAGCGACAGCTTGCAGAAGTCCGCTCCGGGTGGCAACGTCGCTTCCGGGCGATTTCCTCCGGCCGCATTAACCAAAATACTGACCGTTCCCAACTTGGCCGAAATCGCGTCCCGCGCGTCGGTCAATGATTTCTTGTCAAGCGCATCGGCCGACTGAAAAATCGCACTACCACCGGCAGCACTGATCTCGGCCACGCGGGCGGCGCCACGTTCAGCGCTGCGTCCAACCACAGCTACCTTCGCGCCGCAAGCTGCCAACGCATCTGCCATGGCGCCTCCCAGACCGCCGGTACCACCAATTACAACCGCCACATCGCTCGCGAGATCAAAAAGCCCTGCCATCGAGTGTTTTCCCTTGCTTTATCACATCCGAAATCGAGGTGTAAAGCATC
>JBGSTP010000288.1:0-3703 GCA_041736515.1 Pirellulaceae bacterium | reverse complement strand
ACAGTCTTCCAGCGGATTTTAGCGCTGCTGAGCGGTCGCGATTGACGACCGCTTATCGAACTGCAATCGAGCAGCAGATCATGCCCGCCTATCGCCGGCTTGGCGAATTTCTGCGAGACGAGTATATGCCACATGCGCGCGAATCGAGTGGCATTTTGGCATTACAGGACGGTCGGAAACACTACGAATACTGGGTGCGCTACTGGACGACGACCGAGTTGACGCCCGACCAAATTTTTGAACTGGGCGAGCGCGAAGTGGCTCGTATTAAGGCAGAAATGGAAGCAGTGAAGGCTGAGCTGGGTTTCGGGGGCACGCTGTCCGAGTTCTTCGAGCATCTGCGTACCGACCCACAATTTAAACCCTTCAAAACGGCCGATGAAGTGCTGGACTTTTTTAGAAATATCCAAGCCAAACTCGAACCGCAGTTGCAACTCGCTTTCATGAATTCGCCTAAGACTCCCTTTGAAATCCGACGGACCGAAACCTTCCGGGAGAAAACAGCTAGCGCCGAATACATGCCAGGTTCTGCCGATGGATCGCGCCCAGGTATTTTCTACTGTCCCATTCCCAACGCGGAGGAATTCAACATTACCGGCGGCATGGAATCTTTGTTTCTCCACGAAGCACTGCCCGGCCACCACTATCAAATCTCGCTACAGCAAGAGAACCTGCTTTTGCCCCAATTCGCACGCTTCCTATGGTATGGAGCATACGGCGAGGGCTGGGCGCTGTATTGCGAATCGATGGGCAAAGAACTCGGACTGTATACCGATGCCCGGCAGAGGATAGGCGCCTTGGGTGATGAAATGCACCGCGCCATTCGACTGGTCGTGGACGTGGGAATGCATTGGAAAGGTTGGACTCGCGAGCAGGCGATCGACATGATGATGGCCAACGAACCTATCTCGCAGGAGGGAGCGGTAGCTGAGATCGAACGCTACATGGCCTTTACGGCGCAAGCGTTGAGCTACAAGATTGGACAGCTGAAAATACAACAATTGCGACGCGATTGCGAACAGCGGCTGGGGGCGGCTTTTTCACTGCCAGCCTTCCACGATCAAATTTTGCGCAACGGCTGTTTGCCACTGAGCATTTTGGAACGAAGAATGAACCAATGGGACGGAGGTGCCCCCATCGCCAATTACAAGCTGCTGAAAGACCTGAAAGTTGCCGACGTAGAGGGCCATCCACTTACGCTTGATTTGTATTTGCCCAACGGCGTGGAGAAACCCAAGCTGGTGGTCTGGATTCATGGAGGCGGTTGGCGGGGTGGATCTAAAGTCAAACCTCCGGTGCGCCGCTTCGTAGAGGAAGGCTTCGCGCTGGCCAGCATCAGCTATAGATTTAGCGATGTCGCAATCTATCCAGCGCAGTTGCATGACTGTAAATCCGCAGTGCGCTGGCTGCGAGCGAATGCGGACCACTACGGATTCGAGGATCAATGGATTGCAGTTGCAGGCAGCTCTGCGGGCGGCACGCTAGCTCTACTCCTTGGGATGACATCCGGCCTAACACAGTCAGAAATCGAGGGCACGGTTGGTGACCATCACGAAGTTTCGTCGAGCGTACAAGCGATAATTGACTACTTTGGCCCTAGCGACTTTGTTCTGCGTGGTCAAACGCAGCCAGAAGTTGCCTATACCGAGAAGTCGGGTAGTTTCGCTTTGTTGGGTGGCAAAAAGTTTGGAGCCGTCGACAAGCAACTCGAGCTGGCCGCCAGCGCGGCTCAGTATGTGACCGCGAAATCACCACCACTGCTGGTATTCCACGGCACAAAAGACGAACTGGTACAAATCAATCAGGCCGAACGAATTGTTTCCGCCTATGAGGATGCAATGAATGATAGCGCTAAGTTGATGATCATTGAAGGCGCAGCCCACGGCGGCGGCCGCTACTTTTATGGCGAGCCTATGCAAACAGCAATAGATTTTTTAAAGCAAACCAGCCAAAGTCACACACCTTGATCTCGGGCTCGAGTAGCCTACTGGCTACTGTTTTGCGGGCCCAGGCAACGTGGGAGTTGCCTCGTCGCAGCCTAGGCATCCTGCGCATCCTGCCTGGTTCTCCCAGTCACAAGCCCACGGTAAACAAAACTACTGGACGTAGTCTTCATCCTTCAAGAGGTACTTCGGAAACGGCTCGTCGCTGCGACTGCTCTGCGGGGTCATCAGCGACTGGTAAACGTAATAGGAGACACTCGAACTCAACGAGCTGACCGAACCATCCAGCATCACTACATTAACAACGCCTGTGTGATCCGACGATGGTCGTCCAGCATTGAAGTCACCGATAACAGCCGTGAGCTTGTTGCCGTCGATTTTGTTGGTCGGATTCAGGGCATCAGCTACAGGAGCGGCAGTCAATCCAGGTGGCGCCGACTCGGCACGATACAGCCAAACCATCCCACTATGCCAACGCACCTCATCCGAGGCATTGGAAATGTATCCCCAACGATTCGCCTGTAAATTCTCGGACATCGCCAAAGTGTGACTTGCGCCATCGCGAACGTCTGTCGCTGAGATCTTTTTGGTTGTCACGCCAAACGATCCGGCACGAATGGCAAATATCCCGTTCTCTTTGCGTTGCGACTGTATGGAAGCCGCCGATTGTGTGCCTCCAAACGCAGTCCCATTGTATGGTGCGTAAACAGTTCTCGCTGCATCCCAAGACCCGCCATAAATCGGCAAAAAGCCCGCGTTGACAACATAGCTATTGATCGAGTTTGTTTCCTCGTTGTGCGTATCGCTCGGACAAACAAACGTACCGATGTTGATATAGAAGCGGTCAACCTGGGCCTGCGTGGGGGTCATACCATTTGCAGCTAACCAATTTGCATTCTCGGAGCTGTCGTCCCACAAATCCTTGAGCTGCTGGTTATCCATGTAGGGAAGCAAAGCCACCGCCCAAGTGCCGAGTTTAAATGTAGCGCCAGATTTAGCGAAATAGTCCTGCATGGCCGGATAGCTTTTCTTCGTAGTTTCAAAATTATGGATAGCCAACCCAAAATTCTTCAAATTATTGGCACACTGAGTCCGCCTGGCTGCTTCACGAGCCATTTGAACAGCTGGCAGCAGTAAACCGACAAGAATGCCAATAATGGCTATTACCACGAGCAGCTCGACGAGTGTGAAACCTCTGCGATTGCTGGAGATGTTCATGACGAAAATCCTTTAATTAGATTCTGAGACGAGTTTTGATAGTTTTCGGACATCTTCCTCATGTCAGTATCTACGAAATGCCGCCAATTGTCCAGCAGATTTTCCGGTCGACTGCCGTCCCCCGGGGTGTTGCAACGCCACTCTCAGCCAATTATTCTTGCCAGTTGGTTCTTATCGCACATCTCTTCAGGAAAGCCCTCCACGATGCGACACGCCATATTCTTGTTAGGCTTCATCTGTTTTGCTGGTATCAACCTAAGTTCGTTTTGCTTAGGCGCAGTGGTAGTAAACGGCAGCTTTGAAAATGGTTTGACGGGCTGGACAACGGTTGGCGGAGACACCGCCTCGGTCGGTCCGGTTTACGGCATTTCGCCTACAAATCTAGCCAGCCAAGGCAGAATGATCACCAGCGGTACGGTAGCCTCGGATGCAACATTGGAAACCGAGTTGGGCCTGACTGCAGGCCGTTTGGATACACTCGACGGCGGTTCAGCTCCAAGCGCCTTGAATGGCACTGGCCTTTATCAAACCATCACCGGCGT